>JBAXUR010000209.1:0-3686 GCA_037129595.1 Methylococcaceae bacterium
TGCCTGCGCATAAAAATGCCCCAACTTTCCCAGTTGAGCGCCGGTATTAAACAGGCCGGTATTGAAAAAATAAGGACTGGTGCGACCTGACTTTAACTGGAACTCACCGAATTTTAATACACCACAATCCAGTGCGTAGGCAATAAAGTCTTTTTGATAATCAAGCATGATAAGTTTAAAAGGTAAAAGTAATAAAAGCCTTGAGCAAAATCAAGGCATGAATTTTTCTAAAATATTGTCCATAAAATTCCAGCCTTGTTCTGAACAATAATAATGATTATCTTGGTAAATAAGCAATCCTTGTTTAAGGCAGGTTGATAAGGCAGGTTCCAATGTCGCTATGGCAAGTCCGGTTGTTGCTTGATAAGTTTCCGGAGTAAAGCCCTGTTTCAGACGTAAATGATTCATAATAAATTCCAGGGGCAGTTCGGTTACAGAAATAACCTCGGAACCGCCGTTTTTATGCGTGTCACTTAAATACTGTTCCGGGCTTTTGGGTTTAAAGCTGCGGATAATCTGTTTGGGTAATGCTTGCGTTATTTTCCCGTGGGCACCTGCGCCTATGCCCAGATAATCGCCAAATTGCCAATAGTTTATATTATGCTTACACTGCAAACCGGGTTGGCTGTAAGCTGAAACCTCATATTGCTGATAACCCTGAGCGGCCAATAGTTTTTGACACTGTTTTTGCGTGTTAAAAATAAGCTCGTCATTGGGTAATTGCGGCGGAAATTTATGAAAATAAGTATTGGGTTCCAACGTTAACTGGTAAAAAGAAATGTGCGTAGGTTTTAGACTGATGGCGGTCGCTACATCGGTTTTGCTGTCATCAGGACTGGAGTCGGGCAGGCCAAACATCAAATCCAGATTGAAGTTTTCAAAGCCGGAATGATGGGCGATTTCTGCGGCAATAAAGGCTTCGTGTGCCGAGTGTGCTCGTCCCAATTTTTTTAACAATTTATCATTAAAGCTTTGTACACCGATAGATAAACGGTTAATTCCCAAGGCTCTAAATTCGGCAAACTTATGACTCTCAAAAGTCCCCGGATTGGCTTCAAGGGTAATTTCAATATCAGTTTTTAACGTGACCTGTTGCTCTATGCCGCGTAACAAACGATTGATAGATTCAGGCGAAAACAGGCTGGGTGTACCGCCGCCAATAAAAATACTGCTGATAGGGCGGGTGATAGCGTAGCGTTGCAAGTCTTTCGCCAAGTCATTGAGTAACGCGTCAATATAGGCAGCTTCCGGCGTGTCGGCTTTAACGGCATGAGAATTAAAATCGCAATAAGGGCATTTTTTAATGCACCAGGGAATATGAATGTAGAGACTCAGTGGCGGCAAGGGCATGTTAACGATGAGTGTAGAAAGTGCTCAGTTTAACATTATTTGAGATGAGTCTGCTGTTTTGGCGATGATTGAGCTTACATGCTGTACAATTAACGTTATTATGTTGGGCGATTTCCTGCGCTGTTTGGGGCTTTCATGTTTCGATATCGCCTTAATTAACCGCAGATAATTTCCATAAAATTTCACATCCCTTTTAATACCATCAATAATGTTTTCGGTTTAATTATGAAAATCTCCAGACTCCTGTTGTTTATGTTAATGGTTATCGCCGTTAATGGCCTGTTCTCGTGGTTAAGTAATTTACCTCAGGATGCAGGGCCTGATGTGCCCGATGGTAAAATCAGTAGTGTTTCGTTTGCCCCGTTCCGCGAGGGAGAAAGTCCATTAACAGAAGTATTTCCTACGGCTGAAGAGATAGACGAAGATTTACGGTTGCTGTCTACCGAAACCCATACCATACGTACTTATGCCAGCACACGCGGCTTGACGGATGTTGCGGCCATGGCTCAAAAATACGGACTTAATGTTATTCAGGGTGCCTGGATTGGCGGCATGACCATGGCAGAGGAGAACCAGGCGGAGATTGATCAGTTAATTAAAGTGGCCAACCAATATCCCGATGTTATCAAGCGCGTTATTGTCGGTAATGAAGTTCTGCTTAGGGGCGAGTTAAAGCCGGAACAATTGCTGCAATACATCCGCCAAGTTAAAAAGGCCGTCAAGCAACCGGTTTCTTACGCCGATGTCTGGTCTTTTTATATACGCTACCCGGAAATTGCCAAGGAAGTTGATTTTTTTACCGTGCATATCTTGCCGTATTGGGAAGACGAACCTTTAAAAATTGAAGATACCGCCGCCCATATAGAAAAAAATTACCGAAAAATCCGTGAGGCTTATCCCGATAAACCCATTTTGATCGGTGAGTCGGGTTGGCCCAGCGCCGGACGCCAGCGTGGTTGGGCTGTACCCAGTGTGGTTAATGAGGCCAAATTTATCCGCTCGTTGGTGCAATTAGCCAATAAAAACGGTTTTGACTACAATATCGTTGAGGCCTTTAACCAGCCCTGGAAAAGCCAGCTTGAAGGCGTGGTCGGCGCTAATTGGGGACTTTATTCGGCAGACCGCAAACTGGTATTTCCCTTGACAGGCAACGTAACGGAAAATCCTTTGTGGCTAAAGCAGTTGCTTTATGCAGGATTGATTACGCTGCTTGCTGTCGGCTGTCAAGCCAAAGCACTTGTGGAGCTGGGTAGCCTTCGTTTGTTGGGTTTTATCGGCTTTACCCAATTACTCAGTGTTTTGCTGGTTAATCAGGTAGCCGGTAATTGGTATACCAGTTACAGTCTGATCGAGCGGCTACATGCTTTGTGTCTTGCCGGTTTGAGCGTGTTATTGGGCGCTTTGATACTGCGGCGCACGTTGGATGGGTTAAGCGATAAAATAAGTGAAAAGAGTGGCGTATGGATACGCTACCTGATGCTGGCTTTTGTTGCGATTGCTTTATACAAATCACAGGCGCTGGCGCTGAATGGACGCTATTTAAGCTTTCCTTCTCCGCAGACCATCATACCGGTGGTTGGAACAGTCGGTTTTATGTTGATGAGTTATCTTGTCAATCGCAAAAACTTTACTTTCGCACGGGCAATTAACGATTTATTGGGCACACAAACCCTTTCAGTGCAACGGGCTAAAATAATCGGTTGGGTATTGGCGGTGACCGGTCTGAGTTTGATTTTCTTTGAAACGGCCTTTGTTATGCAAAACTCAAATTATGAACAAGCTTATCCTATTGTTACCGAAAGGATTTATGCAGCATTGATGGTCACCCTCAATTACAGTCAATTATTTGGTTGGCCATTGTTGATCACCGCAGCTCTTCTCAAACTTCCGTTACGAGCAGGTGCTTATGCGCTGGCTTTTATGGTTTTGGCTATTATCACTGGCGAAACTTGTACGTTTATCATGGGACACGATTTTATCGAGAGTTACCCCAAAGTTGGCGAAAGAATCTGGATCTCTTTCATTTATACCATCACCAATCCTCAATTGTTGCTTTGGTTGGCCAGTTTACTGATACTCGCGTTGCCGCTGTGGAAGTATCAAGAGAAGACCGCTTTGGGCGCTTAAGGGGATTTATAGGGAGTAGCGTAACTCACATTAGCGACTTTATTGTGTGGGTTACGATCAACAATCCTTGCTTTTCAGCCACTAAAATTAGGCGTAAGTACTGAGTTCGCTTCTTGGAAAAAGAGAGGCTTGAATACTTACGAATAAGCCAACTATTCTTAACTCACTCATCTATCGTGCTAAATATCATCTGGATTTGCTTCTTCCTC
>JBAXUR010000021.1:0-37949 GCA_037129595.1 Methylococcaceae bacterium
TGTTTATTGCGCCCAGAGAAAGAAAATTGTTGGGTAATATTGAAAAAGCAACCAAGCAAAAAATTGAAGAAATGGGTTTGCCTTCAACTGAAGTTATTAATAACAAACGTATTTCTCGTTTCAAACAGAATATTACCGACACCCTGGCTTCAGAAGAGTTGAGCTTTTTTAGTCAACTGATAGAGCAATTTCAGCAGGAACATAATGTAACCGCCTTGGAAATAGCTTCAGCTCTGGCAAAGTTGGTGCAAGGTGATACTCCGCTGTTAATGCAAAACTTGCCTAAAAAATCTTTCGACAGTCGAGAAGACAGACCTCAAAGAGACAGAGATGATCGTTCACACAGAGAAGATCGTCCACGCAGAGAAGATCGGCCGGAAAGAGATCGTAAACCAAAGCGTGCGTTTGGTAGTGGTGCCAATATAGAAATGGAAACATTTCGTATTGAAGTCGGTCACAATCATGGTGTAAAACCAGGTAATATCGTGGGCGCCATTGCCAACGAAACCGGTATTGATGGCGATCATATTGCCCGTATTAGAATTGAAGACGATTACAGTACGGTTGAGTTACCTGCAGGCATGCCTAAAGAGTTGATTGAAGAGCTGAAAAGAATCAGGGTAGCCGGTCAATTGTTGAGTATTACAAAAATGGATGATAGTGCGAAAAGAGCGCTACCAGATGATGCTAAAAAAGCCGACAAGAGCAAAAAAAGAATGGGTTCTACCTCAAGACGAGCAAAACCCAAAGCTGAGTAATTCATGCGCATGGGTTACGCTAAGTTAACGCACAGTGATATGAAGTAAAAATATAAAACTACGAAGACACGAAAAAAACAAGGTAAAAACTTCGTGTTCTTCGTAGTGAATAAAAATGCTTATCCAGCTTTCGTTACTGATTCCAGATACAAGCGCCACTGGCTTTTTCGATGTCATCCAAACGCAATTGATGAGCGATTAATTCTTCTTCATTGCAGGAAATAATTTTTAAAGCAGAGCGATCTGTAGACACACGTTTTACGTCAGTATTAACACTGACTGCCTCGGTTACCGATTGTACTTCATCCAGCAACGAAGATTGCCCTCCAGTCAATAACAGAAATACATCAGCAAGAATTTCTGCATCCAGTAAAGCCCCATGCAAATCACGGTGACTATTATCTATACCATAGCGCTTACAAAGTGCATCAAGACTGTTTCTTTGTCCCGGATGTTTTTTTCTGGCGTAGGCTAGCGTATCAAATACTTCGCTATAATCTGTTACAGTTCCCGACTTATTATTCAGTCGTGACAATTCATTATTGATAAAGCCGACATCAAATGGCGCATTGTGTATAACTAATTCGGCATCCTTAATAAATGCTATAAAATCATCAACAATTTGCTCAAAATGCGGCTTGTCATCTAAAAATTGATTAGTGATGCCATGAACGGCAATAGCGCCTTCATCAATGATTCGATCAGGATTAATATAAACATGAAAGCGTTTGCCGGTTAAACGACGCTTAACCATTTCCACACAACCAATTTCAATGATTCTATGGCCTTCCTGAGGATTTAATCCGGTAGTTTCTGTATCAAGAACTACTATGCGGTTGGTATAGGTGCGCTTATCCATACGTTATCTTTATGTTAGAAGAGCTTTTGATTTTTATAATGCTTTAAAAAATAACCAGACTGTCATTTTGTTGCCCTACCTAAGCCCTAAATATAGCCATGAGGATTTTTAGTCTGCCAGTTCCAGGTATCAGTTACCATGTCATCCAGGCTTTTTTCCACTTTCCAGTTAAGTTCTTTTAATGCCAGATCAGGATTGGCAAAACATTCGGCAAGATCGCCTGCCCGACGTGGAGAAATTTTATAATTAATGGTTTTTCCGGTTACTTTTTCGAAAGCATTGATTATTTCAAGAACACTATAGCCTCTACCTGCGCCCAGATTATAAGCCTTACAATCACCCGCTTCGAATTTTTCGCTGTTCAATGCCGCTATTGCATTAATATGGCCTTTTACCAAATCAACCACATGAATATAATCTCTGATACCGGTTCCATCCCGGGTTGGATAATTATTGCCAAATACCGATAATTGCGTTAATTTTCCAATGGCAACTTGGGCAACATAAGGCATCAGGTTGTTGGGGATTCCATTAGGATCTTCGCCAATCAGTCCGCTTTCATGTGCGCCTATAGGATTAAAATACCGTAGCAAGGCAATTTTCCAGGGAGATTCCGTTGGGCTGATTTTATCTGCCGCCGACAGATCCCGTAAAATATCCTCAATCATGGCTTTTGATCGGCCATAAGGATTGATGGCGCCCAGTGCAAAATCTTCAGTGTACTGCGGACAGGAAGATTCACCATAAACAGTGGCGGACGAACTAAAGACCAATTGTTTTACGTTTGCCTGGTTCATGACTTCGGTCAGCACCAGCGTTCCGTAGACGTTATTATGATAATACAATTGCGGTTGCTCACACGATTCGCCAACCGCTTTTAAACCCGCAAAATGAATCACGGTATCAGGCGATTCTTTGGCAAAAATTTCAGTCAACGCTTGTTTGTCACGAATATCGGCTTGATAAAAAGACAGTGATTTTCCGGTGATTTGTTGCACGCGAGTCAACGATTCGGGTTTGCTGTTTGATAGATTATCAACTACAACCACCTTGAAACCTGCTTGCAGTAATTCAATGCAGGCATGGCTGCCGATATAGCCGGCTCCACCTGTTACTAAAACTGTCTTTTTATTCATAGTTATTTTATCGGGTTATTTTGAGTTTTATCAAATGAACACGTCGGTTATCTGCTCTAATTATTTCAAAACGCAGGTTGCCGACAATGAGATTTTCACCTTTTTTAGGCATGTGTTCAAGATGACTAACTATGAAACCGCCGATGGTATCGTATTCATCAGTGGCTAAATGAGTGGAAAAATAGTCATCAAATTCTTCAATAGGAATAAGCGCTTTTATCATGAACTCATTAGCACTGCGCTGAAAGATATAGCCTTCATCTTCATGATCATCGTGTTCGTCTTCAATTTCACCGACGATTTCTTCCAAGACATCCTCAATGGTGACGAGACCCGCAGCCTGTCCGTATTCATCGACCACAATGGCCATGTGGTTACCCTTGGTTCGCAATTCTTTAAGCAATACATTTAAACGCTTGCTTTCAGGGACGACACAGGCGGGGCGCATGATATCCTGAACCGTCATGGTCTTGTTTTGCAATACCCGCGCCAGTAAATCTTTGGCCAACAAAACGCCAACCACTTTACTGCGATCCCCGTCAATGACAGGATAACGGGAATGACAAAACTCAATGACCAATGGATAGATGGTTTCCAGTTCGGCCTCTTTAGGTACCACGACCATTTGAATGCGCGGAATCATAATATCCCTGACCCGCATTTGCGACACTTGCAACACACCTTCAATCATGGATAAGGCATCGGTATCCAATAACCGGTTTTCCCTCGCTTCTCGTAGTATTTCAAGAAGATCATCCAAATCTTGTGGCTCCCCGGAAAATAATTGGGTGATTCTTTCCACCCAACGTTTTCTGGGGAGGTTACTACTGGGAGGTTGGTCGTCGCTCATTCTTGATTGTCCTGTAGATAGGGATTTTTTATGGTTAACTGCTTTAAAATGGCTATTTCTTTATTTTCCATCAGTTCGGCTTCCTCATCGTCGAGATGATCGTAGCCCAATAAATGTAAGACGCCATGCACAATAATATGCGCCCAATGATCGCTTAACGATTTATGTTGTTCCAGCGCCTCTTTTTCCAGAACCGGGGCGCAGACGACCAAATCGCCGAGTAAGTTCAGCTCAATGCCTTCTGGTATTTCAACGGGAAAACTCAAGATATTGGTCGGGCCTGATTTATGGCGGTACTGTTCATTGAGTTCGGCACTTTCCTGTTCATCGACAATGCGTACAACGATTTCGGTGTCTTGATTGAAACCTTCCAGTGCCGCATCCACCCATTGTTGAATGTGTTCTTGGTCAGGTTGTCCTTTTGAGTTAAAAATGGTTTGGATTTCGATTAAGTTCATGAGTTGGTTTTGGTTTTTTGCTCATACGCTTCATAAGCGGAAACAATGCGTTGCACCAAAGGATGCCTGACAACATCGCGCACGCCAAAAAAAGTAAAGCTGATGCCTTCAATATCTTTAAGTACTTCAAGCACATGCCGCAAGCCGGACATTTTTTCTGAGGGGAGATCAACTTGGGTCACATCACCTGTAATAACGGCCGTCGATCCAAAACCTACCCGAGTCAGAAACATTTTAATCTGTTCGGTCGTGGTGTTTTGCGCCTCATCCAAGATAATAAAGGCGTCATTCAATGTGCGTCCACGCATAAAAGCCAGTGGTGCCACTTCGATAATGCCTTTGTCGATCATTTTTTCAACCCGGTCAAAGCCCAGCATTTCATATAAGGCATCATACAAAGGCCGTAAATACGGGTCGACTTTTTGCGCCATGTCGCCGGGTAAAAAGCCCAGTTTTTCACCGGCTTCCACCGCAGGCCGTACCAGAATTATTTTTCTGACTTGTTCATTTTGCAGTGCTTCAATGGCACAGGCAACTGCCAGATAAGTTTTTCCAGTTCCGGCCGGCCCTACACCAAAATTGATATCATGAGAGACAATTTTTCTTAAGTAGGCTTGTTGATTAGCGCCCCGACCTTTAATCAGGCCAATTTTGGTTTTGATAGCGACTTCTGGTTCGGTTACTTTGTCTGAAGTCTCTAAAATGTCATCAATAGAGGCATCCTGCATGGCTAAATGAATCAGTTCGGCAGTTAATTGCTCTTTTTCAGTGCTGGCAAATAATTGTTGCATCACTTTACAAGCTGCCTTGACAGAATCATCCAAGCCGGTGACTTTAAATTGGTTGCCGCGATTGGCTATTTCAACCTGAAGCCGTTTTTCAATCTGCCTTAAATGCGTGTCTAACTGACCACAAAAGTTGGATAACCTGCCGTTATCGGCAGGGAGCAAAGAAATTTCCTGAGAAGTCATAATGATAAATCAGAGTAGGTTAATGATTTTATCCAGAGAAGCCTCAACAAGTCGGCCCCGTAAAGAATTGGGTAAGGCTTCTGCAATCAGCACATCGACAAACTGGCCGGCTAATCTGGGATGGCCAATAAAATTGACTACTCGGTTATTTTCGGTTCTGCCTTGCATTTGTAGAGGATTCTTCTTGGATTGGCCTTCGACTAAAACAGTTTGCACGGTGCCAATCATATTATTGGAAATAGCGATAGCCATTTCATTAATACGGTTTTGAAAACGCTCCAAACGTTGTTTTTTTACTTCTGCCGGCACATCATCAGGTAAATCGGCGGCCGGTGTTCCCGGGCGCTGACTATAAACGAAGCTAAAAGACAAATCGAAACCAATGTCTTCAATGAACGCTAAAGTCTCTTCAAATTCGGCATCGGTTTCACCCGGAAAGCCAATAATAAAATCCGAAGACAAGCTAATATTGGGGCGGACTAGACGCAATTTGCGGATAGTTTCCTTGTAATCAGCGCTGGTATGGCCGCGCTTCATCATTTTTAAGATATGATCACTGCCACTTTGTACCGGTAAATGCAGGTGATCCACCAGTTGTGGCAGTTCAGCAAAAGCTTCAATCAAACTATCCGTAAATTCAAGTGGATGCGACGTGGTAAAGCGCAGGCGATCTATCCCGTCTATCGCGGCTACATAATGCAGTAACAGTGAAAAATCGGCAATATCACCATCCTCCATTTCACCGCGATAGGCATTGACATTTTGCCCCAATAAATTGATTTCCCTTACACCTTGTTTGGCTAATGTGGTGATTTCGGCAATAACATCCTTTAACGGGCGACTGATTTCTTCTCCACGGGTATAAGGTACTACGCAAAAAGAACAATATTTACTACAGCCTTCCATTACCGAAACAAAGGCTTTTGGACCTTCCGCTCTCGGTTCGGGCATGGCATCAAATTTTTCTATTTCAGGAAAAGAAATATCGATAACGGGTTTATGTTTGCTGAGGACTTGATCCAGTAGTTGAGGCAGTCGATGCAGGGTTTGCGGCCCAAAAACCATGTCCACAAAGGGGGCTCGTTTTTGAATGGCAGAGCCCTCTTGACTGGCTACGCAACCACCGACACCAATGATGACATCGGGTCTCTTGTCTTTAATTTTGCGCCATTTGCCTAAGGCTGAAAAAACCTTTTCTTGTGCTTTTTCACGTATTGAACAGGTATTAAGTAGTAAAACATCGGCCAGTTTTGGATCGTCAATCAATTCAAATCCGTGTGACGCTTGCAGTACATCCCGCATTTTATCGGAATCATACTCGTTCATTTGGCAACCGTTGGTTTGAATATAAAGTTTTTTTGTCATATTTTATCTGGGCAACTCTTATGGAAATCAGTGAGGTTTTTGGGTTTTATCGAAAGGTAATAGAGCGGTAACCACCGATGAATGACTCGTAAAAAGCGAAGGGGTATACCCCTGCTTATTTGTTTCAGTTATTATAACCTGAAGACATATTAAACGAGTAACATGACAGCTTTTAGTGCATTAAATTTGTTGGCTGACTATTCTCAGCGTTGCAGTTGAATCGTAATTAGTTACCGCCCCGTTTTTCAAAGGAGAGGTGACTAAAATTAACCGCCTGTTTTATTTCGTGCCGCCTGGAAGGGTCTGGTTTTTGTGGATGAATTTTTTTAGGCTTATGGTTTTGGCGCTTAATAAACGTTATGCGTTCTGTGCCTGTTCCCGTAAAACTTTTTGTTGTCGCTGTAACTTGGCTTCACGCTTGGCAATTAGGGACTTGGCAGCATCAGCACCGATATGTGCTTCACCCCGCTGTCTGGCTAACTCCATTTGTTTTTCACGTTCCATAAAACGGGATTTCTGAGCATCGGTGACTTTATCAAAACAATGCGGACAACTAACTCCTTGCTGATATTTATCGCTGGCCTTGTCGACTTCGGTAATCGGTAAGCGACACGCGTTACATTGATCGTAGTTGCCTTTTTCAAGTTGTAGGTTAACCGTTACCCGCTCATCAAAAACAAAGCATTCACCTTCCCATAACGTTTCTGTCGCAGGGACTTCTTCCAGATATTTTAAAATGCCGCCTTTAAGATGATAAACCTCGCCAAAACCTTGTTCTTTTAGAAAAGCCGTCGATTTTTCACAACGAATTCCGCCGGTGCAAAACATGGCGATTTTTTTGTGTTTTTCGGGATCAAGGTTTTCCTTAACAAAGCGAGGGAACTCACGAAAGCTTTCGGTGTTCGGGTTAATGGCATTTTTAAACGTACCCACTTTAAACTCATAGTCATTACGCGTGTCCACCACAATTACCTCGGGATCAGAAATGAGTTGGTTCCAATCAGCGGGACTAACGTAGGTGCCGACAACCCGTTTAGGATCAATGCCTTCTATGCCCAGCGTGACTATCTCTTTTTTAAGTTTAACCTTGGCGCGATTGAAAGGCATACTATCGGTAAAAGATTCTTTATAGTCTATATCAGACAGGCGCGGGTCATTACGTAACCAATTTAGCACATTGTTGATGCCGGTACGCGAGCCGGCTATGGTGCCATTAATGCCTTCATTGGCCAGTAGTAAGGTACCGCGTACCTGATTGGCTTCCAGAACATTATGTAGTGGTTGACGTAGCCCCTGAAAATTTTTCAGGGTGACAAATTTGTACAAAGCACAAACGACTATTTGATTCATGTTACCGCCTCGTTGCTAACTGGAACGTAAATCCAGTGCAAAAATTTGTTTATTATACTGGAATGGCACCGATTTGTCGGTTAAAAAAACAACAAGCAGCACATTTCACTTACGGGAAATTATCAAAATAATACGGACACACAAGCCCAATGCCCTTGAGTTAAGTATAAAACTGGAGTAAAACCGCTTTAGCTGTTTTTACAGAAAATAGCTGAAGCGATTGCACTCTCGTTTTTTAAACAAATTGCGCTTAACTTAACGGCACTGGGCGCAGGCCTGTTGATATTTTTCCTGGTCGCTTTAATAGTGGCTTGTCATAAATAATTAATATAACTGTCATCGTATGTTCACAAATTTGACATCAAACTGAAACCTTGGTTGATTATTGTATCCGCATCTTTATTTCAGCTGCGTGATTACTCATGAAAAAAATAGATACAGAAATACTTGGTAAACCGACTAAAAAACTGGATTGTTTTTTGGCAAATTCAGAGGCTTTGATAAAAGAAGCCCAAGCTTTGCGTTACCGGGTTTTTGCCCAAGAAATGGGTGCAAAACTCAAAACGGAATCCGAAGGTCTGGATTACGATGAAGTTGACAGTTATTGCGATCATTTAATTGTTTATGACAATATCAATAAAAAAATAGTTGGTTATACACGTTTGTTAAACCAAGATCAGGCCAAACGACTGGGTCGGTTTTATTCGCAGGATGAATTTAAGCTGGATCAAGTGTTGGCATTGCCCGGCCGTTTTTTGGAAATAGGCCGGACTTGCATAGATCCTGATTTTCGCGGCGGCGCGGTGTTAACCACTCTGTGGTCGGCATTGGTGCAATACGCACTGGAAGGCGAGTTTAATTATTTGCTGGGTTGTGCCAGTATCACCCCCGGTCCCAGCGGGTTTGCTGTGGAAGCGGTTTATCGAAATATCGATGACAAAAACAGGGCACCCGCCTCGCTTCAGGTTGTACCCAGTATTTCGGTTCCCCAGGCATTACGATGCCAACGGGATGAGTCCGGTATTCCACCCTTACTTAAGGCCTATTTACGTTTTGGCGCCTTGATTTGCGGTGAACCTTATTGGGATGAAGCCTTTAATTGTATGGATTTATTTGTGTTGTTGCCACTGGATCAATTAAAAGATCGTTACAGCAAGCACTATATGAGAGGCTACCAGGTGACTAATGAAATTGAAACTGCGGCTGCTTTATAAACTGACTCTAATTATCCTGTTATTTAGCTATGGCTTACTGATTGCAGGCGTTATATTTCTTGCGCTGGATGTGTTGTTTACGGCAAAAATAGCCAAAAGTAAACGTGATGGGTTAAAAACGCATTGGCTAAAAAGATTCAGCGCCATTATGAATCTGCACATTATTCAAGAAGGTGAACTGCCGACACAAACAGCGCTATTGGTGAGTAATCACGTTTCCTGGCTGGATATTATTATTATCGGTCAGTATTTGCCGGCTTATTTCGTCGCCAAGAGTGATATTTTAAGTTGGCCGGTTATCGGTTATTTGGCTCAACAGGGTGGTACTATTTTTATCCGTAGAGGTAACAAAAAACAGATTAAGGCAACCACAGAAAAGATGGCGTGGATGTTAAAACAAAACCGAAATATTATTGCCTTTCCTGAAGGCACAACCACTCAGGGTGATGAGGTTTTAAACTTTCATGCGTCTTTATTTCAACCGGCGCTACTAACCCGGTCGGTTATTCAACCGGTAGCACTTCAATATCAGGGGTTAGCCAAACAACAAGCTCCGTTTATTGGTGAGGATGATTTTCTTCCACATTTAATAAAAATGTTAAGTATGGATAAAATTGAAGTGCGCGTTTGTTTTCTGCCTGTGCTTAAAAGTTCTGGGCGTGATCGGCATTCGGTGAGTGCTGAAGCAAACGAAATGATATCTAAGGAAATTTCTAGATGTTTGGGCGAGAATGATCAGCCTGCCAAGTTATCCAGTCAGCAATAAAGCCGTCGCTTAGGAACGTGCATGAAATAACCTGGCTATTTATATCCCCTCACCCTCTCCCGGTGGAAGAGGGAGCAAGATGCCTAAGTTATTTCATGTACATCGGTAAATAAATGTTTCAGTCGGGGATTGCAAGCACCGACTGGCAACGTTTTCAAGAGATTACAAACTTCCCTTATCCGTGTTTATCAGTTAAGTCTGTGTTTTCGGTGTTCTATTTTTTTACGACTGAGTTGTTACGAAACCATAAAATTTTATTCAAGCGTCAGATAGTTTTTTAGCCCGATACAAAACATAATGCGCAAGCTCTTTTAGTATTGAGTTTGGCACCTTATACCTATTTTATGTATTTGCTTGTTATAATGGCCGCAGTTTTGTAACCGTATCAATTCTGATCGAGAGATTTCATGATTCAAGGTAGTATCGTAGCGTTAGTCACACCGATGTATGAAAGCGGTGCAGTAGACAAGGACAGTCTGAAAAAATTAGTTGAGTATCATATTGAGCAAGGCACCGATGCCTTGGTTGCGGTAGGCACAACGGGTGAGTCTGCAACCCTGGACGAAGACGAACACTGTGACATTATTAAATCGGTTGTTGACTATGTCGGTGGTAGAATTCCTGTGATTGCCGGAACGGGTGCAAACTCAACCACGGAAGCCATTACGCTAACGCGTAAAGCCAAACAAGCCGGTGCTGATGCTTGTCTGATTGTAACGCCCTATTACAATAAGCCGACTCAGGAAGGTTTGTATCTGCATCACAAAGCCATTGCCGAAGCGGTTGATATACCACAGATTTTATACAATGTACCTGGGCGAACCGCCTGCGATATGTTACCTGAAACCGTCGGTCGCTTGTCCCATATTCCCCATATTGTCGGTGTTAAAGAAGCTACTGGTGACCTGTCCAGAGTCCAAATGATACGTGATTTAACCGGTGACAATTTTGCAATTTATACCGGTGATGACGCGACCAGTCTTGAGTTTTGTTTGTTGGGCGGTAACGGTACCATTACCGTCACCGGTAACGTTGCCCCACGTCTGGTACATGAAATGATTAGGGCAGCCATGGCGGGTGATAAAGAGACCGCTTTGGCGATAGACAAAAAACTGGCCGACTTACATCAATATTTGTTTATTCAATCCAACCCGATTCCGGTTAAATGGGCGGTTGCTGAAATGGGCTTGATGGGAAAAGGTATTCGCTTGCCATTAACCTGGCTTACCGAAGATTGTTTTGCGGTAGTGCGTGCCGCCATGCACAAGGCTGAAGTTATTTAATGAATATTAAAACGGGTTTGCTCATCATTGCTGCAACGGTCCTGCTTAATGTGTCGGGTTGTAGTTATGTTAAAACTTTATTTCCGGATAAAGAAAAAGACTATCAGTACACCACTGAAATTCCACCGCTGATTTTGCCTGAGGATTTGAAGAAAAGTCATATTCCGAGCCTGACCACAGCGACACCAGCAGTGCCTCCCCTTATTACTGATGCTGCCGCCACTGTGCCGGTGACTGCTGTTAATGCCACGGCTGAAGAAACCACAGCACCGGCAGCAAACGAATCGCCTGTATCCGCTAGCACAACAGAAACCGAACCTGCAATACCCAACATAATCATTACGATTGAGCGCGTTAAAGCGACTGAAGCCGAAAATCGATTGCGTATTAATGTGCCTTTTATTAATGCCTGGCGCATGGTCAATAAAGCATTAAGCCGAAAAGCTATTGAAGTCACCGAACGCAATCAGGAAGCAAAACAGATTACCGTTCAATATGACCCTGATGAGCAAGCCCCCAAAGATGAATCCTTCTTGGACGAAGTGGTGTTTATGTTCAAGGGCATTCAAAGCAATGAACAGACCTATCTGCTAAAGCTGGAAGAAAATAATCAACAGACTGATATAACGGTCACTGATAAAGACAACAAGCTATTGTCTGATGCGGCCAGCGTTAAATTACTGACGCTTTTGGAAAGCACCATTAAAGCCGATTTGGCCAATAAATAACTTAACTTTATCAGGTTGGGTTCGCGTAGCGACCCAACCCAACAACCGCAACCGCTTGTATCGGGTTACGTTGCGCTAATCTGAACTTACTTTTATTGTTTTATCACATGTTAAAAATCCCTGGAACATCCGCATTATCTGACTTTCGTGTCAAAAGACTACTGTCTGAATTACAGGCTATAGAGCCCGCTATCACTGCCATTTCGGCACGCTTTATTCACTTTGTCGATGTTGAACAGGTTCTGGATGATAACCAATCCGCACTATTAAACCAGTTGTTGGCTTATGGTTCCCTGCCACCGGCAAACAGTCAACAGGCTGAAGCCCTTCTGGTCGTTCCCCGCTCAGGCACAATGTCACCTTGGTCCAGCAAAGCCACAGAGATTGCCCAGCGTTGTGGCTTGTCTGCCATCAACCGCATAGAACGGGGTATTGAATACGCCTTGATAGCCGGCAAACCTTTGTCAGCCGCCGTTAAAATCCGGTTATCGACTTTACTGTACGACCGCATGACCCAATCAGTTTTAACAGATCATGCCGAGCCGGATTTATTTACTCAACACGCGCCCAAACCCTTGGTCAGCATCAAGCTCATCGAGCAAGGTCGAGAGGCATTGGTTAGTGCGAACGCAGAACTGGGCATGGCGTTGTCGGATGATGAAATTGATTATTTATGTTCCAGCTTTCAAAATCTGGGCAGAAACCCGACGGATGTTGAACTGATGATGTTCGCTCAAGCCAATTCCGAACATTGCCGCCATAAAATTTTTAATGCTGATTGGACGATTGATGGGGTAGAGCAAGCCCGGTCTTTATTTAGCATGATACGAAACACGGCCGATAAAAGTCCGGAAGGGATATTATCCGCCTACCATGACAATGCTTCGGTGGCCGCGGGTTCCAAAGCGCAGGTTTTTCTTCGCAACGCTCAGACGGGCGAATACAGTTATATCGAAGAAGACGTGCATTTGCTGATGAAAGTCGAAACCCATAATCACCCTACCGCCATTTCTCCTTTTCCGGGTGCTGCAACCGGTTCGGGCGGTGAAATTCGGGATGAAGGCGCAACCGGAAGAGGTTCGGCGACCAAAGCGGGTTTGACCGGATTTTCCGTGTCACACTTGAAAATCCCAGGATTTATTCAACCTTGGGAACAAGATAACGGCAAACCGGAACGCATTGCTTCTGCTTTAGATATTATGCTAGAAGGTCCCTTGGGCGGTGCCGCTTTTAATAATGAATTTGGCCGGCCTAATATCGCCGGTTATTTTCGCAGCTTTGAGCAACCGGCACCGGGAAGCGACGGCCATGAATTTAAGGGTTATCACAAACCCATCATGATTGCCGGCGGCATGGGCAACATTCGCCCGATGCTGGTCGATAAACACCCCATCCCCGCCGGTTCCTTAATTATTATCTTGGGCGGCCCGGCCATGCTTATTGGCTTGGGTGGTGGCGCAGCGTCTTCACAAGCGTCCGGTGCCGGTTGTGAGAATCTTGATTTTGCCTCGGTACAACGCGAAAATCCTGAAATGGAACGTCGTTGCCAGGAAGTGATTAACCATTGCAATTCAATGGGTAACGATACGCCGATTATTTCCATCCATGATATTGGTGCAGGCGGCTTATCCAATGCCGTCCCTGAAATTATCCATGATTGTCTGCGCGGTGGACAATTTGAATTACGCAATGTACACAATGCCGACAAAGGCATGTCACCCATGCAAATCTGGTGCAATGAAGCGCAAGAACGTTATGTCGTTGCCATTAAACCCGAATCACTGCCCCTGTTTAATGCTTTTTGTGAGCGCGAACATTGCCTGCATGCCGTTATAGGCGTCGCCACAGAACAAGAACATCTCTTGCTCAATGACGCTTTGCTGGGCGATAAACCGGTTGATATTCCGATGTCCATATTGTTTGGCAAACCACCCAAACTGCACAGGAATGCCCGTCATATAAAGCCTGACATAAAGGCGTTGGACTTTAGCGGTGTGACTCTACAAGAAGCCGTTAAGCGGGTATTGTCTTTTCCTGCGGTTGCTGATAAAAGTTTTCTTATTCATATCGGTGACCGATCGGTAACCGGATTGGTTGCGCGTGATCAAATGGTCGGCCCGTGGCAAATACCGGTAGCTGATGTTGCCGTTACGGCCTCCGGTTTTTATGCGCTGACCGGTGAAGCTATGGCAATGGGTGAACGCTCACCGATTGCGGTGATTAATGCCCCTGCATCGGGTCGTATGGCGATAGGGGAGGCCATCACCAATCTGGCGGCAGCCCGCATAGAATCACTCAATAAAATTAAAATTTCTGCCAACTGGATGGCGGCAGCGGGTTATCAAGGTGAAGATGCCGCGTTGTTTGACACCGTTAAAACAGTCGGCATGGAATTATGTCCCGAACTGGGTATTGCCATACCGGTAGGAAAAGATTCGTTATCCATGAAAACCGTCTGGAAAGATAGCGCTGATGAAAAAGTAATGACCTCGCCGTTGTCGTTGGTGGTCACCGCGTATGCCCCCGTTATCGATGTCAGCAAAACTCTGACACCCCAGCTGAAAGACATTGAAAACAGCGTATTAATTTTAATTGATTTGGGCGCCGGTAAAAATCGTTTGGGCGGTTCGGTGTTGGCACAAGTTTATAATCAAATGGGCAATGACTGTCCCGATTTAGACGCTTCCAGCTTATTAAAAGGCTTGTTTAATTCAGTTCAAACGCTTAATAGCCAAGATAAATTGCTTAGCTATCACGACCGTTCTGACGGCGGCTTATTAACTACGATATCAGAAATGATGTTTGCTAGCCGACTGGGCGTTTCGTTAGCCTTGGATGACTTAAGCGATAATCTTTTATCTGCCTTGTTTAATGAAGAACTGGGCGCGGTATTGCAAATTCGTGCCAGCGATTGTGATGACGTTATTGATTTATTACAGCAATCGGGATTAAAAGACTGTATTTTCCTGATTGGCAAGGTATTAAAAGAATCGCAATTAACCATTCATTATGAAGGTGATATTGTCTATTCAGCCCGCCGTGCCGAATTACAAGCCATCTGGTCAGAAGTTAGTTACCGGATGCAGGCCTTGCGTGATAACCCCGATTGCGCCAAACAACAGTTTGATCGTATCGCCGATGATAATGACCCCGGCTTAACGGCCTCCTTAACGTTTGCTGTTAATGAAGATGTCACCGCGCCTTTCTTGTCGGCACCCAGACCCAAAGTGGCCATCTTGCGTGAGCAAGGCGTCAACGGTCATGTAGAAATGGCGGCAGCGTTTGATCGTGCCGGTTTTACCAGTATTGATGTCCACATGACAGATATTATTCATGGGCGAGTGAGTTTGCGTGATTTTACCGGACTGGTCGCCTGCGGTGGTTTTTCTTATGGTGATGTACTGGGGGCAGGCGGTGGTTGGGCTAAATCCATTCTTTTTAATCCCCGAGCCAGAGACGAGTTTGCGGCATTTTTTAAACGTCAGGATACCTTCGGGTTGGGTGTTTGTAATGGTTGTCAGATGATGTCAGGTTTAAAAGAAATCATTCCGGGTGCTGAGCATTGGCCGCGCTTTATGCGTAATACCTCAGAACAGTTTGAAGCCAGGGTCGCCATGGTGGAAGTGCAAAAATCACCGTCCATTTTATTGGTAGGCATGGAAGGCTCCAGAATGCCGGTTGCCATTGCCCACGGTGAAGGCCGTGCTGAATTTAGCGTCGATCCCCAGACAGTACTTGATGCACAAGCGGTCGCCTTGTGTTATGTTGATAACTACGGTGCAGTAACTACAGATTTTCCGGCCAACCCCAATGGCTCACCACTAGGCATTACCGGCTTAACGACAATCGATGGACGCTTTACCATTATGATGCCGCATCCTGAGCGTTGCTTTAGAACATTGCAAAACTCATGGTATCCTGAGGACTGGAGCGAATATGGCGCCTGGATGCGGATGTTTAGAAATGCCAAGGTTTGGACGCAACGCTTAAAATAAAAATTGCAGGGGCAAGTCGTCATAGTAGCCTTGCCTTTTTTTAAATCAATGACAGGATGACAAATGATTTTAACCACTCATCAAAAGATAACCTTCGGCTTGGTTCTGATCGGCATTGTGATATTACTAACAATGCCCGATGTGGTGATAGGATTATTGACGGAACTGGTTCATCTCTTCTTTGAGGTATTATTTATTTCTTTTGAGTGGCTTGAGTCCCTGTTGGATCATGTTGTCGAACACCTGTTACACACCGAACTCCACGAAACGCAAACCATTGTCTTTTATATACTGATGGGTATTGTTGCGTTACCGCTTTATTACCTGTGGCGTGTCCTGCCTGGCGTTTTTTTTCGTACCAAAGAAAACTTACAAGTAATATGGACACAAT
This sequence comes from Methylococcaceae bacterium, assembly GCA_037129595.1. Lineage (GTDB taxonomy): Bacteria > Pseudomonadota > Gammaproteobacteria > Methylococcales > Methylomonadaceae > Methylobacter_C. The sequence goes on from JBAXUR010000021.1 coordinate 16,125, forward strand.
ACAAAAACCAAACCAGCCTTTACTGGCAAGAATTGTCTTTAATTGATAAAATAAAAGTGGTTATAATTACCGTAGGAGCATTTTATTTGGCTTCTTTTTTGGTTATGTAATGTAAGCCGCATTGGTTATATCTTCTCCAAAAGTCAAACAACATTAAAGTTAATGGCTTGGGTCACGCGCAAAAAATCCCCCTCTATTATTCTAAATTTCCGGTGCTCATTGTTTTGAGTTGGCGTATTATGGCCTTTCAGGGCTTCGTGTATATCTTGCTGAGCGTATTAAAAATCCGCGAAGAGTTGTTATCGGCTAGATCGGCCAATAAAGTATCAATTCACAGAAAAATGAAAAGTTCGGAACAAAGCGTTGATTTCACCTAACCCGATGTGCTGTGACTGGAATATCAGGTACAGCGGATCCTGCCGCACCAAATGGTATTTTTCCCAAAACAATGTTTTATCATGCAGGTTCATCACTTTGGCCACCAATCGGTAAATGCTGCGTGATAAAAGTTGCGAGGTGCAATTCAAGCCATCGATACGCCCAAGCGTCTTCAAGGGGCCAACACCAAAACAGACCAAGCGGATTTCCTCTTCGCGTAAAGCCTGTAGGGCAGAGATTATCATGAGTTCGTTAGTATAAAGCGGTGCGGCAGGCGAGGAAAATAAAATGTTAATCAGGCTATGGCATTCCAGGTAATTCATACGCAGCATTGACAGCATGCCGACAACCTTGCCAGCGCGTTCAGCAATGAACCAGCGCCGCCCCGGCTTGTCATTGAAGAGGCGTGGTCGACCCAGATACATTTGTATCCCTTGGCGAGCTTCCAGCCACTCTTCGCACACAACCTCCACTTGTGCTTCCAATCGGGCATCGGGGGTTGTCTCTCCCAAGTATTCGCGAACCATTACGCCGGCTCGGCGGACGTGGTTAAGATGTTGACGCAAATGGTGACCCTGGTGGTCTATCTCGGGATCATGTTGAGGATTGGCCATCAACAAATTGGCGAACTCTATCGAGGCATAACTGCGCTCCCTGGCATAAGTATGTAGGGTTGCCGTAACGGTAGAATAAATGATGGACCAGCCGTTGTTGGAGCAATAAGTAGAAAATGCGTTAGCCAAGGCGATATTATGCACCGGATCGCAGATTGGATCACCTAGCACAACGGCGCAACGGTGCACGACCAAAAAGCCAATCAGACCATCAATGCCGGGAGCGCGAAAAATGCTGTGTGAGGGATCTAGTGCAGCATGCGACACGGGGCCTCCATAACGTCGAACGAGTTCCACAGGGGATGAAATCGGAAAATTTAATATCTCAGTCATGGCGGCTCAACTTTTAAGTGCGGTACGAGTAAGATCGGCTTAGAGGAAACCGAGCAGAACCAGTTTAGTCGTATTTCTTAAACATGGCTATAGACAATCTACTACGTTAACACTAACGGCTAAGGCAAGTTACTATAGAGATTATTTTATGTTATTGAAAAAATCCGTTTAGGTAAGTTTTAATTGCTTCTTGCTTGAAAAAAATCAATAGCGTATAAAATATAACCCTAACACACTGTAATTATTATATAATTTACACTGTAAAAAATCAGCTAACTATCAAGAATGAAATTGCTATTCATCAGGCTGTCCTATAAAAAACATATTCATTGACTTATATTCAAAGCGGGTTACCTCAAGGCATATAACCAAAAGCGTAAAGACTTCCAGTTTCAGAAAAACTTCAAAAAATTGTTCGGCTTTCTCATGCCACACGGGGATTCCACCCATAATGCTCCAGCTTTGCTGGAAGAAACCCAATTTGAGCTGCTCAATCAAAAAAACTACGAAAATGGCTACCTTAAAGACAGATTTTAAAGGTAAACTGAAGCATTATCCGCTTGGTAATCAGGGAAATAATTATTTTTTTTAAAATTTATAATTAAAATCTGATATCATTACTACTTTGTTAAGACGTTGCATTAATAGCAACGGGTTTAACCTATAATTGATTTTTTTGATATAAAAATTTAATTTCCAATCAAGCGCCCGTAGCTCAGCTGGATAGAGTAATCGGCTTCGAACCGATTGGTCGGGAGTTCGAATCTCTCCGGGCGCACCATTTTTAAATACAAAAGATTTGCTATCGCAAAGTCGGTTGTATGGATACCTTCCTAATTATTGTGACGCTGATTGTACTGTTCAGGGGTCTATATTTGAAAGCCTTACATGAAAATGGTGGGCTTTTATGCCTGAAAAGAACATTACTGCTAATGAGTGTGTTTTTGGCTGCATGCTTGAAAGCCTATTTTCGTTTCAGAAAAAAAATTAATCCCGCTACTTATCAGGCAGAATAATCCGCTTTTAAATATCCGTTGTTATCGATATTTTAGTCAATTTATGACTGTGCCTGGCAAGTTGGTTGGATTGACAAGTGACTTAAATAGAGCGATATTGAGCAAAAGTTAATTTAAATAACGGACAAAGAAAATTCTATGGCGACTTGGCGACTGACTCCTAAACAAAAAAAATCATTCATCGAAATTGAATCTTGGAAAAAAGATGATCTTGAATTAATCCACGATATTGTTTGGCGTTCGGGTTCTTTTACCATTAAATCCGATATCAAACCTGAAATTGATCTGGATAATAAAGACGGTTTAGATCCTGACAATAATGAATATGGCTATGAGTTTGAATTTGAAGAATCGGATGATGGTCATGGCGAATATACTTACCCCGAAGGATTATCTGCCGGGGAGGAAGCTAACCTCGAAGTGTTAATCGAGAAAGGTGAGTTGGAAAAGGCGGGTTGGATTTATGGTGGTAACGAATACTACTTAATAGGTGAACTTAAACTAACACGCACTGAAGACTAAAAACGGGATTATAAATACACCTGACTGCTCAACGACTAGATAGATATAGCGTACTGGTTCAGGATACTTTAAAAAGTCGCACGGTCGTTGTTGATTTGGAATTATTCACTTCGCCTTTTGAAAGGGAGAGATGGCAAGCCCGTTTAGTTAAGCATACAGATGGAGTAAAACAGCTTTAGCTGAAGCTATTGCACTCCAGTTTTTCAAATAAATTGCGCTTAACTTTACCGGACTTCACGGACGACCATTATAAAATGAAAAAAACATTAATCTTGTATCACGCAAATTGCCAGGATGGACTGGGTGCTGCCTATGCGGCTTGGGTAAGATTTGGTGATAAAGCGGACTACGTGCCGGTAAGCTATGGTGCTGAGGAGCCGCCCGACGTTACCGGTAAAATAGTTTATATTCTGGATTTTAGCTATAAGCGCAGCGTGCTGCTTGAAATGCATTCAAAAGCAAAGAAGTTGGTGGTTATCGACCATCACAAAACCGCGCAAGACGATTTGGTGGGGCTTGATTTTGCTCACTTTGATATGAATCGCTCCGGGTGTATTTTGGCGTGGAATTATTTTCACTCGTCAGACACGCCGCCATTGGGATTAGTGCTTATTCAGGATCGTGACTTATGGCGCTTCGTGTTTGAGGCTACCAAGCCCTACTGTGCCGCATTATGGGGATTAGTGCCCAGTGATTTAGAGTCGCTGTCCCGTTCGCTAAATGAATCATCCGTAAACGAATTGGTAGCTCGCGGTCGGGATTTGATTACCGTTTTTAATGCGGATATTGCGGAGTTACAAAAGCATAAACACGAAATTACTTTGAATGGACATACCGGCTTGGCTTGTAATGCAAACGCGAAGTATGCCTCGGAATTGGGACATAAATTAGCCACTGAATCAGGCACTTTTGGTGCGATTTATTGTTATGACGGTCAGACAAAGCTGTGGTTTTATTCACTGCGGTCTATCGATAATTTCGATGTCTCAGAAATCGCCAAGACTTATGGTGGAGGTGGTCACCCACGTGCCAGTGGCTTTTCGTTTAAGCAACTCCTGATTGATTGAATAACCACAATCAGCTATAGTCGGTCAGCAATTGCTGAATTAAATCTTCACAAGCGCCACACCCTGAACAGACGCCTGTCTTTCTTGACAGGCTATCCAGATCATGACCGCCACTAGCAAGCAGTTCTTTAATTTTTCCTTCAGTGGTTCCGCTACAGTGGCAAATAATGTCACTGTTTTTATCGGGCATATTATTCATAGGGTGATCTTGGTCTCTGTTAATCATGCCGCCTCATTTAGGGCTGACGCTAACTATTAATGAAACGGCTTATCGGTAAGTACTCGTTATAAATCTAATTTTAGGCGTGCCTTTTTAATAACGTTGGCGATCTCTGCTTTGGGTTTTTTTTGCAGAAGGCACAACAGTTCATGAGGCACAGATGCCAAGTTATACTGTTGCTGAAGATCCTTTTTAATGTTGATGAGCAGACTGGCAGTCATCTCTGCATCCGCCAGAGCACGATGATAGGTACCGGTAGTGGGCAGTTTTAAATGGCGTACCAGCGTCCCAAGTTTGTGATCAGGGAAATGGGGGTAAATACGACGTGCCAACAGCATGGAGCATGTAAACGGTTGACGTCGTTGATAACCGATACGCTCCCATTCCGCATCCAGAAATAGAGTGTCAAAAGAAGCATTGTGTGCGGCAAGAGGGATGTCGCCGATAAAGTCAGCAAGCTCCTGCATGACTTTTTGACAGGTCGGTGCTTGACGAAGCATGGCATTCGAGATACCGGTTAACTGTTGAATGAAGCCAGGGATTGCGATGCCCGCATTCATCAGGCTCTGGTATTTAGCGATAATTTTATGTCCGTCAATGATAACAGCGCCTACTTCAGTGGCTCTGTCGCCAAGTCGTGGCGATAAGCCAGTCGTTTCAAAATCAATAATAACGATCTTACCCATAAGATAAATCCCCTTTTTGTATAGTCATAACAGCCTGTTGTTTGATGGGTGCAGTTTTTAATCATAACATAATCATCAGTTACCTGACGGTTATTGACAGGCAGAACTAAAACATTAAAGCGACTAATTTTTTCAGTTAGAGCTTGTTAGGTATTTATACGTATTGTATTCAACGTTAATATATTGTAATTTTTAAATATCAAGCGCTTGGCAAGGAAAACTATCTGATTTTCCAAGTCGGCTTTGATACATAACAATTCAATCTCATAATGCTCATCAATTTTAGGAATAATTTATGAAATATAGAAACTTACCTATCATTCTTGCTATGGCTAGTCTTGGTTTTTCTGCCATTAATGGTGTTTCTCAAGCTGAAAAATTGGGTAACTTACCTTCAACAGAACCGGCAGTTGCAACTGCGACTGCCGCCGCGCCTAATGGCAACGAATTTCAAATGTTTCGCTTCGCGTTAGAAATGGATAGAGAGGCATTCGTCAAGAAATCGATGAAATTGGACGCAGCACAAGAAAAAAAATTTATGGATGTGTATTACATTTTTAACGCTAAATTAATGGCGTTAAATAAAAAACGTTTAGTGATCATTGCAGATTATTTAAGTAACATTGATAAATTGACAGAGGCTAAAGCGGGAGAACTTGCAAAACGTACTATTGAATTTCGCAAACAGCGTATCGCACTTGACACAAATTACTATACTGCAGTAGCAAAAGCAACTACGAAAACAATTGCGGCGCGAGCCCTGCAAGTTGAAAATATTTTACAAGGTGCTGGCGATGTCTCTATTGGTTCTCAACTTCCTTTGATACCGCAATAGTGCCAAAAGTCTGTGATTTCGGCATGAATGCCTGAATCCAGTCACACGGATGTGATGCTATTGTTTGGCATAGTGTGGTTATCCACTTTAACTTGTACAAAATATCGAAGTTAGACTTGGCTGGTTTAAGAAACCTGCCAAGTCCCCCCCTTGTTACGTTGGTAGTTGAGCTGAGAAAGTTAAAAACTTAATTTGCTGAAAACCCCTGTTATAAAATACCTTTTTTAAAGGTATTGACAGTTCGCGATATCATACAATTAGTAGTCGGGTTTTATGTCTTTTGTTGCAAACAATCATAAACTATAAAGCCGCTTAAATTTGAAGACAACTATCTTGTCAATCAAACACCGGGTCCTGGTCGTTAGTCTATTAGTGTCCGGTCGGTTCTGAATCACGGATTGTTATCGATTGACGGCATAGTGTAATAGGAAAGTAATGCCGGCGGATTTTTTTGCCACCAGTCCGTCTGCACAGTCAGTAATTCTGAAATTTTGTGGCACAATCATTGATACGGCTTGGCTTCGGTGTAAAATAGAAACCGGTTTGTAAGCGGCATCAGTCATGCGCGAGCAATCCGGACTAAAGTGTCACACATTCAGGCTTGTTGCCTGACGTGGCTAATTTTTATCCCCTGCAAAGAGTGCGTTGAATGACACCATAAAGTCACTGCACTATTTTTTTGTAAGTATCTAATTTAAGGAGCTTTTTATGAACAAGTCTGAATTGATTTCCGCTATCGCTGAACACGCCAATCTAACCAAAACTGACGCAAACCGTGCTCTGGATGGTTTGATTAAAACTATTGAAACCACCCTGGCATCTGGAAATCCTGTGGCATTGGTTGGTTTTGGCTCATTCGAGGTAAAAGCAAGAGCCGAACGTAAAGGCCGTAATCCTCAAACCGGTGAAGAAATCACTATTGCGGCGGCTAATATCCCCTCTTTTAAGCCCGGTAAGGCTTTGAAAGACGCTGTTAATCATTAAGGATTGGCGATAACAGGTTAAGAACCTGCTGTTATCGGCTCTTAACCTGTAACAATAATCAAAAAAGTATTAACGAGGGCAGTCGTTGTTGAGCAACGACTCAATGAGGCGAGCTTAAATATCCGGTTTTGACTGCCCTTTTCAATGTTGCTCGATAGAGATAACCAGCCAAGCGTCTCCGCATGTCTTTCGTGTGATCCTTCCCCGTAAATGCGCTGGCAATCAAACTTCGATACGACTTTATCATGGGAATTATGCCAATGAAAAAAATATTTTTTTTATTAGTTGCCGGCCTTACCGCATGCGCCCAACCTAATCATGCGGTTGTTTCGTTAAATGATATAAACTGGATTGATCTAAGTCATCGCTATGACAGTGCTACCTTATATTGGCCCAATAATAGTCACGGCTTTGAACACGTTACCGAAGCGGAAGGAAAAACACCGTTAGGGTATTATTATTCTTCCTATCGCATCAGTACACCTGAACATGGCGGCACGCATCTGGATGCCCCCATCCATTTTTCAGAAAACAAATTAACAGTTGACCAAATACCCTTAAGCAGTTTGACAGGTAATGCCGTTGTTATTGATGTCTCCAGAAAAGCCTTGGTCAATCGTGATTATCAGATTAGTGTTGAAGATATTGAAAGCTGGGAAAAAGAAAATAATAGAATACCCGACAACATCATTATCCTTTTTCGGACAGGTTACGGGCAGTACTACCCTAACCGGGAAAAATATTTTGGTACGCCCAAAACCGGCATGGCAGCGATACCCGAATTACATTTCCCCGGCATTTTACCGGAAACTGCGCAATGGCTGGTTGAAAAAAGGACTATCAAAGCCTTGGGACTGGACACCCCCAGTCTGGATTACGGTCAATCAAAAGTATTTAAAACCCATCAGATTTTACTGGGTAGCAATAGACCGGGATTTGAAAATCTTGCCAATTTAGAGCAATTACCATTAAAAGGTATCTATGTTGTGGCCTTACCGATGAAAATAGCCAAAGGAAGCGGTGCTCCGTTGCGAATAATAGCGACGTTACTTCCTCAATAGTGGCTGTTTTTTCTCAATACCCTCTCTTTATCACGCCTCCGGTTCCGAGCAGGGTGATACCACGACGTGACTGTTCGGAATCTCGCGTTCCATGCCGAGTTTGATGCGGTTAATGGCCTGTTGTACGTCACCCATCAAGCGCAGGGGATCAAATTCCAGAAATATTTCAATGTAAATATCGCCACCGGAGCGTCGGGACCGGACGCCGTGCAAGGCGGTATAATCGTCGAAAAAAACGGCCAGATGCTTGACGATGATCAGTTGCAAAGATTCCTCCAGTGCCTTGTCAAGCAGATCAGTCACCGTGTCGGCCATCACGCCGTAGGCGGAAAAAATCAGGAAGCCAATCATGATCAACGCCGCACAAGGATCAATGTAGTGCGACCAAGCCTGATTTCTAAAGGCCATACTTAATAACAGGGCGAGTAGGACTGTCGCATCGGAAAACGCCTTGACGCGGAACAGTCGCCATTGCGCCTCCATTACCGGCGAGCGTTCATGCTGTGCCAACCGACGGTTCTTTTTCCACAAATACACATTGGTGCAGACCCCAAGCGCCATGAAGACAATGCCCAGGCCCACGCCTTGTATATGCATGGCTTCAGGATGATGCAGGCGGATGACTGCGGTGTAGAGAACGATGATGAGTGATACCGCCATCGCCAGTGCCACCACGATGCCGGAAAGGTTCTCCAGTTTGCCGTAACCGTAGTTGTAATTGAAGGTGCGTCCGTGCGCTACACGCCGGAGCGTCAACCAGCCCAGGAAAGTGGCCAGTAATTCATTGCAGCACTTAAGCACATCGGCGAAGAGTACCACCGAATGCGCCAAGACGGCCGCCATGATATCCGGGCCGATCAGCACAAAATCGATGATTAGACTCACCAACACCGTATGAGTGCGCTCTTGATAACTACCTTGAACATAAGGAATTGTCATTCCCGTAATCTCCACCAAAATGCCCTGCACAAATGTTTTTTTGCTGCTCCTAAGCAACTCGCCGAAAAGGCACGGTATAGAAACGAAACCGCTCTTCAGTGCCTGGATTTACCGGAGGTATTAATGGATTATTCAGTAACCAAAAAATGCTGTTTTATGTTGTGCCGGATAAAAATAAACATCATTTGGGACGCCGCACACCGCTATAGTGTTGTTGCCAATAGCGGTTTTTAAGGCTGGAAACCAGCACCCGTCCGGTATGCTGGCTGGGCGCGTGAACAAACTGATCATTGTTGACATAAATGCCTACATGAGAAAATGAGTTGCCGTTGGTGTTAAAGAAAACCAGATCACCGGAATGTACATCATTTTTGGGGATTTGTGGTAAAGACAGCGCCATATCTTTTGCCGTTCGTGGTAAGGTTATGCCCTGTTTTTCGTAGACATGCTTAACAAAGCCACTGCAATCAAAACCTTCGTCGGGAGAGTCTTTACCATAATGATAAGGCGTCCCTTGCAGGCTCAGTGCATAGGCGCTGACTGATGACCGGCTTTGGTCGGCAGGCTTTATTTCCGGTACGCTGGCGCAACCGGAAAATAAAATCACGATTGCCGATAACAGCATCCCGATAAAAAATTGATGGGCTGATGTGTTCATAATCGGGCTTTTATCCTCCCTATAATATAGAGACCTTCGTTGATTAAGCGACATTATTTTCTGTAGGGCGTGCCGTGTGCGCCTTGAAAATTAAGACGCGCACGGCACTACATACTTAATTAATTCAGGGCTATAACCACTTGTTTTTAAGTTTCTGTTTGTTTAGGGCCAGCCATTGAATCGCAATGATTGGAATGGCCGACTCTATTTCGTTGTTTTCCAACATTTGATAAGCGTCATCAAAATCCACGGCACGCACCAGTATATCTTCGTCTTCGTGATCCAGTCCATGAATACCGCCAATATGAGTGCTATCTACCTTGCCACAGAATAAGGTAATGCGTTCTGATGCCCCGCCGGGTGTGGTGTAAAATTCATTAATGACCAGCAATTCCTGGATTTCGCAGCCGGCTTCTTCCAAGGACTCCCGGTAAGCGACTTCTGTTGCGGTTTCACCTTCTTCTATTGCACCGGCAACAATTTCCACCAGCCATGCTCTATCCGGCTGTAGAATGGCACCGGCCCGGAATTGTTCGATTAAGATAACTTTATCGGCATGGGGATCATACAATAATACGGCAACACAACTGCCTCGTACAAATAATTCACGACTTATTTCCGGACTCCAACCACCGGCATACAGGGTATGTTTAAGGCGGTATTTTTCCATGCGGAAAAACCCCGAGTAAAGGATTTCTTTTTCGATAATTTCAAATTGTTTGGTCACTATTTTTCCTGGTAGGAGACTTTATAAATGACACCCAGCTTATCATCGCTGATCAGCAGGCTGCCATTCGGCAAGATTAATATATCCACCGGACGTCCCAGCACATTGCCGTCATGGGTTAACCAACCGCTGATGAAGTCCTGTTCTGAAATGGCTTTGCCCTGATTAAATTTAACTAAAGTGACACGGTAGCCTTGCGGCTCGGTTCGATTCCAGGAGCCATGCTGCGCGACAAATAACTGGTTTTTGTATTCAACCGGAAATTGTTTGCCCTGATAAAAGCGTATCCCTAACGGTGCAATATGGGCTTTAAATTTCCAGGTGGGTGCGGTAAATTGCGAACATTTTTTATCGGCCGCCAATTCAGGGTCAGGAATGTCGCCGCCATGACAGTAGGGATAGCCAAAATGCTCGCCTTTAACAGACCAGTGGTTTAGTTCATCCGGTGGCGTATCTTCACCTAAATAGTCCCGACCGTTATCGGTAAAAAACAAGGCATGGGTGTCTGGTTGCCAATCAAAACCAACGGTGTTTCTGATGCCCTTGGCAATAATTTCAAAGTCACTACCGTCCGGATTTAATCTGACCAGTGAGGCGTAAATGTCTTTGTCAGGATTACAAATATTGCAGGGCGCACCGACGGCGGTGTATAGCTTGTTATCAGGACCAAAACGCAAATATTTCCAGCCATGATGTTTGTCGGAAGGAAATTGGTCAAAGATGACCACAGGCTTGGGTGGATTGGCTAGCTCTTGGATAATATGGTCAAAACGGATAATACGGCTGATTTCAGCGACATAAAGCGCCCCGTCCTTATAGGCTACGCCATTGGGCATTGTTAAATGGCTGGCAATAATATGGCGCTGTTCTGCGATACCGTCATTATTGCTGTCTTGCAGCGCATAGACCTTACCTTCTACGCCGGTACCGACAAAGACCACGCCGTTATCGCCTAAGGCCAAACTGCGTGCATTGGGTACGTTATCGGCATAAATGGCTATTTTAAATCCCTCCGGTAAATGCAGTTGTTTTAACACAGCCTGATGATCAACTGATTCTGCAAAAGCCAGGCAGCTGTTGAGTAAAAGTAAGGGAAGTAGGGTTTTTTTTAAAAAATACACGGCAATGACCTTTAATAAATAAACGTTGCGATATATTATCATTCTTATGAGGGTTGGAATGTGTTATTCAATCACCATATTAACTCTAACATCAATTTATCTGAGGCTATTACCATGATGCGAATTTTTCTTTTTCTGGCAACCAATGTGGCAATCATGGTTGTTGTTAGTATTATTTTTAATCTCTTGGGCTTAAGTGGCACATTAGATGCGCAAGGTATTGATCTTAATCTTAATGCTTTGTTGGTGATGTCAGCGGTGATTGGCATGACGGGTTCTGTGATTTCTCTGGCACTGTCCAAATGGTCTGCAAAACGGGCGATGGGTGTGCAGGTAATTGAGCAACCACAAAACCAGACTGAACGCTGGTTACTGGATATTGTGGCTAAACAGGCACGTCTGGCCGGAATTGGTATGCCTGAAGTGGGTATTTTCCAAACCCCTGAGGCCAATGCCTTTGCTACCGGAATGAATAAAAACAGCGCACTGGTTGCGGTTAGCACCGGTTTGTTGCAAAACATGAATGCAGATGAAGTGGAAGCCGTGGTGGGTCATGAAATAACGCATGTAGCCAATGGTGATATGGTGACCATGGCCTTAATGCAAGGGGTAGTGAATACCTTTGTGTACTTTTTTGCAACCATCATTGGTCATTTTGTTGATCGTGTTGTTTTTAAAACCGAACGCGGTTATGGTCCCGCTTATTACATCACCCAAATGCTTGCACAAGTTGCCCTGGGTTTTCTGGCGTCCATGTTGGTTATGTGGTTTTCTCGTTATAGAGAATTTAAAGCCGATGCCGGTGGTGCAAAATTAGCCGGCCCCGAAAAAATGATAGGCGCTTTACGTGCCTTGCAACGTGGACAAGAGGCGCAAGACCTGCCCGGACAATTAGCGGCCTTTGGCATTAATGGCGGTGGCGTGAGTCGATTGTTTATGAGTCATCCGCCTTTGGAAGAGCGCATTGCCGCGTTACAAAATAGCCGTTAAGCTCTTAAAGATTTTGACCACGAAGACACGAAGGACACGAAGAATAAAGTTTCGGGTCTTTCGTGGTGACGCGTGATGGGCTTGCAGTTGGGTAGGGTGCGCATCGCGTACCACAACCATGACAGAGAAATAAACCCAATAGGTACAAGGTAGAAAACAAAAATAGATTTTTGGTGCAAATAAAACCGTTTAGTGGATGCGATTTTAGGTGCGCGATGCGGCACCCTACTCTTTAAAAGATTATCGCCAAGAAGGGCACGAAGAAGTAAAAATTTCGTGCCCTTCGTCTGGACGCGTGACGGGATTGCAACCCTCGACCGGCATGGCTATAAACACGTAAGGTCTTTTTTCGGCTAAAAATAAAAGTCTTATAATCTGTGTCATCCGTGTTCTATGACCAAAGCGAATATCTACTGGTAATTTGTTCTAATCGATCTATTAAAAAGGGTTTACGCTTTAAATTATTCATTTCTAATCAGTTCGCGTAAAATCAGCCATTAAAATTATAATAATTATCTCAAGGAACACCATGAAAAACATTCTTTTCTTAAGCCTTTTGCTGTCTACCGGATCAGCTTTCTCTGATGACGCAAAAAATGAATGGCACAACACAACACTGTCTGATGCCACCATTGAAAAAATTCAGGCGGCTAAATATGAGTATAAAAAGTGTGTTGGCGGTGAAATGCAAAAGTCGGTTTATCAGGGACAGGATAGCCGTAAGGCGACTGATGCCATTATGAAGCAATGTGAAGCGATTTTATCCAAGATGCGTGAAGTCTATACCGAGGCAGAAGTACCGGGCGTCATTGCCGATCGTCATTTAAAGCAAATGCGCTTGCAAACTACGCGAGAAGCCTTACAGGGCATGATGTTTTCTGAAGCATCGCGCAAAGCGGGCAATCAATAATAATAACTAATAGAGGCTTTTTATGAACAACATGATGTATACAATTGATTTAACATTAAAACCGACTACCTTTGATTTGTGGCATGTCTGCCTGGCGGGTACGGTCGCGCTATTATCCTTGATTCTTATCGTGTTACTGCTGGTTATGGTGGTAAGCCTTGCTCGTTGCAAGAAAAAACCCGTAGAACAACCAATTCAAAAAGCGGCACCGACTCCCGAACCAATCGTGAAAATCGTGGAGAAAATTGTCGAAGTTGAAAAACTGGTTCATGCCCCTGCACCGGAACCGGTGATATTGAAAGAATACACACCCGATGCCGCCTTGCAATTACTGGGACTGCTGCAAAAAGAAGCACGTTTTATCGACTTTATTAAAGAAGATATTACTTCCTACAACGATGCCGATATTGGTATCGCTGCGCGTGTTGTTCATGAAGGATGTAACAAAGCGCTTAATGAACACTTTACTTTAGCCCCCATTCGTAGCGAGCAGGAAGGTGGAAAAATCACCTTGCCACAAGGCTTTGATGCTTCTTCAGTGCGCTTAACCGGTAATATTGTCGGCTCTCCACCGTTTACCGGAACACTGGTACATAAAGGCTGGCAGGTAACTACTATTAGACTTCCAAAATTAACCCAAGGGCACAATGCCGCTATTATTGCCGCCGCAGAGGTTGAATTATGAGCTTGTTTGATCACATAAAAAAGAAGCCGGATTTTATAAATGTGCCTAATAAAACTGAACCGGCAGTCGTTAGTGCCGGTGCTTATCAACCTCAAAATGCAGCACCTTTTAATTCAGACAATGATACGTTCAGCACTGAACCTGAAAATCAACAGTTTGATAATATGGCCACAGAAAACGCATCAGAATCAGAATTTTCCTTGGAAACAAATAATCAGGAATCCAGTCAGGATAAAGCTCCTTTAACCGTTAAGCGATTCTCGGTCGGTATCGACTTAGGTACGACTCATTGTGTTTTATCCTACGCAGACATTACTGATATTGACGATGGGGAATTTTCCCAGCAAGTCATGGCCATACCGCAGTTGACATCGCCCGGTGTGGTTGAAGACAGCTTTCAGTTGCCGTCATTTTTGTATCAGGCGCACGAAGCAGAACTTGCTGAAGGCTCTACCTCGTTACCTTGGACTATAAAACCCGATTATCTGGTGGGTGAGATAGCCCGAAACTTGGGTAGCAAAACGCCTATTCGTTTGGTGTCCAGTGCCAAAAGCTGGTTATGTCATGCCGGGGTGGATTGTAAATCACCGATACTGCCAGCGGATGCGCCTGAAGAAGTTGAGCGCATATCACCCTTTCAGGCAACCACCGCTTATCTGCAACATATCAGTGATGCCTGGCAAAGTTTGCATCCTGATGCGCCCTTGGCAGAGCAGGATTTAGTGATTACAGTACCGGCCTCCTTTGATCCGGCTGCACGCGAATTAACAGTAGAATCTGCACGCGCCGTCGGTCTTGATCAAGCTATTTTATTGGAAGAACCTCAAGCGGCTTTATATAGCTGGATTGAAAAAAGTCAGGGCGATTGGCGTAAACAAGCAACGTGTGGCGATATTATTCTGGTTATTGATGTGGGCGGTGGAACCACTGACTTATCATTGATAGCGGTCACTGAAAAAGACGGCAATCTTGAGCTTACGCGAGTGGCTGTCGGTGATCATATTTTACTGGGCGGCGACAATATGGATTTGGCTTTGGCTTATACCGTTAAAGCCAAGCTTGAGAAAGATGGAAAACGCCTGGAACCTTGGCAAATTCAAGCATTAACGCATAGTTGCCGGGATGCCAAAGAAAAAATATTCAACTCACATGATATTGATAATATCCCTCTGGTAGTCGCTAGTCGGGGCTCATCTTTTATGGCAGGGAATCTGCGTACCGAATTAACCCGTGAGGAAGTTAACAGCGTCCTGGTTGAAGGTTTCTTGCCTAAAGTAGCGGTCAGCGACCGACCCGTAAGCCGGACCCGTACCGGTTTAAGAACCACCGGCTTGCCTTATGCGCAAGATGCAGGGATTACCCGCCATTTAGCCGCTTTTCTGGCCAAACAGCAAAATGCCACCGACGATCTTAAAGATATTAATCTCCCTGAACATGCGACTTTTTTACATCCTACCGCCGTTCTGTTTAATGGCGGCGTGTTAAAAGCCAATGCGCTGGCTGAGCGTTTAATGGACGTGTTAAATTCCTGGTTGATTGCTGAACAAGCACCTGAAGCCCGCTTGTTGGCAGGTGCTGATCTTGATTTGGCGGTTGCCAGAGGCGCTGCTTATTATGGCTTTGTACGAAAAGGTAAAGGTGTGCGTATTAAAGGCGGCACCGCAGCCGCTTATTATGTCAGCATTGAAAGCTCGATGCCTGCAGTACCGGGAATGGCGCCGGATATTGTGGCTTTGTGTATTGCACCGTTTGGTATGGAAGAAGGCACACGAGAAGAATTGCCGGAAGATGAATTTGGTTTGGTGGTTGGGGAGCCAGTACGATTCCGTTTCTTTGCCTCCACTACCCGCCGGGACGATAAAGTAGGAGCCCGTCTAAATTACTGGACGAATGAAGAGTTGTCCGAACTCGACGAGTTGGACGTTACCTTGCCTGAAGAAGGTCGTAGATCCGGTGAAATAGTACCTGTACATTTGTGTGCAGCAGTAACCGAAGTGGGCACACTCGAGCTGCAAGCGGTTTCGCTAAAAGACAGTAGCCGCTGGAAAATCGAGTTTGATGTCAGGGCAGGGGATTAGAAGGGTGATTTGTATTCGGCTGGATGGGGTTTGTAACCCCGATCGTAACGTTTGAAGGCCTCAATGATTTATAAAACGTGAGGGATGGGCTTGTAAACTCCATCACGCTTCGGTAGAGGCTATAGCCGAAATCCATCGTAATCCATATCGAAACGATGGGTTTCGCATTGTTCTATCCAGCCTACGCGCTGACTCTCTATTTCTCTATTGGGAGCCAGTACATATATTGCTTTAGGTGTAGGTGGATTCGTCGCTAGGAGGCTGTCCGAGAATAACTACGAAAATCTAGCAGCCCGAATTTCTTCCCTCCAATTTTCATGGCACAACCGTAAGCCACCTCAGTTCCTTTCAAATCAAGCCCAGTTGAATTCAATCAACACCTCCTGTTTCCCACTAATATTTTTGATCTAATCCCAAAAAATCATGAGTGTTTTCTCTATACCGACCTGTTTCAATAGATTGATACGAGCAGCCTTGAAAGTCTTTATATCTATGTTCAAGTTTTAAAGCATAGAAAACCCATAGGGAAGCGTGTAAGCTAATCAGTGATAGAATCGTACGTGTTTTAGCAAGATGTTGATGTCCGAGCCTGCACACTTTATAAAAACCTTTGTTGCTGATTTAAATGCTGCCATAGGCGAGCTTAAAGCCAAGTTAATACAACTGCAAAGCGTGTGGCTGGTTTTTTTTAACAGAGATATTACTGACAAATTCGGTGTGCTGGGCAAAGTCCTCGCCTGCGAGCTTGGGCGATTATAAGATTGCTGCACTTTAGTGGATGTTTCGGGAAGCAAAAGTAGCCTGGGGTTATTTATTTTTGGCCAGCGTGACATCCGCTTATTCAAACGCACTGCAAAAATAAAAACGCCTGAAAATTTTAAAAAATATCAGATAGGTCTGGTTTATTTTTGTGATTGCTATATAATTACCAGCTTACCAAAGATGTAGATGCCTCGGTGGCGAAATTGGTAGACGCAAGGGACTTAAAATCCCTCGGCTGTGAGGCCATGCCGGTTCGATTCCGGCCCGAGGCACCATTAAAAACAAGGACTTAGGCTTTTAGCCCAGTCCTTTTTTTATGTCTGAAATTCCTGTAGCGCAATGGCGGCGCAATTTTAAAAAAACACCCGCAACACTTACCAGCATTTTTAAGCATTCTTAAAGCGCTAATATTTTCTAATAACCGATTTTTCCAAGTATAAAAAACCGCATTGATTGCCACTGGCTTTATTTTATCTTATTACCAGTTAGTGTTGATCGCAATTCTTCAGACAATTATCAATACGATAACCCCATAGCTACAGCAAAGATAGCGCCAGATTTTGTGAGAGTAAAGTCTACAGCTAATTAGCATGAAAAAAGCTCGAATAAGTGGTTAAGGGTTTCCAAATATTATGAAATACAAGATTCGTCGATAGCACTAAATAACAATTTAAGCCCACTCCGCACACAAACTCTCTGTCTGTTCCAGTAACAGTTGAACTGCTTCTTCCTGCTTGGCAGGCGAATATTTGTATTTTCGCAGTATCCGTTTCACCATCAATCTTAATTTTGCATGCACGCTTTCATGCACAGACCACTCCACACAGGTGCTTTTGCGTAAGTTCTCCGCAAGTTTATGGGCGATTTTCTTCAGGGTTTCATCACCGAGTTCGCGTACTGATTCTTCATTGTTGGCCTGTGCATCATAAAAAGCCAGTTCGTCGCTGTTAAGGCCAAGATCGACACCCCGATTCACCGCTTCCTTGAACTTCTTCGCAATCTGGATTAACTCTTCCATGACCTGTAAGGTTTCAATGGAACGATTCTGAAAACGCTTGATAACATTGGCGAGCAGTTCGGAAAACTTATTTTTTTGGACGACATTGCTGGATGTTCGGCGACAGTTATCCTGTCAGGTTGACGATAACTATCTTGACCGAATCCTGCGATAGTAGGATTTTCAGGATAGATTTAAAGTTAGATAATAGAAGAATAAGGGGTTTATCTTTGTACGTCTAAAAGTGCATTTTATCTAAAATGCAGTCATTACTTTTTTTCATTGAAATATGCTACCCCAGACTCCTAGTCTATGTGACATATATCTAAGGATTCAAAATAATGCTATTGAAGCCTGATTATTCGGTGCGTTATTTTGAAGGTTTAGTTTTTATTGCAAGATAGGTCATAGGCTTGGCAAGTTTTATGGCTTGAAAATAACGGGAATTATTAAGAAAAATACTCATGCTATTTTTTGAAAATTTCTCAATACAGAAAATGGTTACTGAGTAATGGGAATTTATTGAAATGTTAATAAATAGTCTATGTTTTTATAGCGTGTTGTATTTACTTCGATCGGTATCGAAAAAAACGATCAATTTAGTGAAGGCGGACAATAATTTAAATAAGCAAAGTAGTCAGTGTGACGCATTGTTTATAACACGTATTAAAAGCAATATGAGACGAATAAGTTTAACGTTATCGATAATGTTCTTGCCCGGATTAACTAAAGCAGAGTCTTTAAAGCAACTCGTTATGTCTGCACTGATGGATCATCCGGTAATTCAAGCCCAGCAATCGCAAAAAGAAGCCTCAGAAGCAGGAGAAGAGAGTGTGAAATGGCAATTTTATCCAACGCCGGTTGTTATTATGCAAAGTCATTACGGCACCCCTAAGGATCGTTCTTATCAAGGTGATCCTGCAGCAGCAACTTTGGGACTAAAGCAGCCAATTTGGACAGGCGGACGCTTAACTGCAGCTTTGAATAAAGCAAAAGCGGGGGTCTTGAGTAGTAATGCTGCCGTGGACGAGATAAGTCAAACAATAGCCTTGCAAGTGGTGCAAAGTTATAGTGAGTGGCTGGCTGCCTTTTTAAAAACTCAAGTCTATGATAAAAACATGGTCATTTATCAGCGGCTTAGCGAGATGGTTAAGCGAAGGGTGGAGCAGGGCGTTCATCGGAAAGCGATCTGGTTTTGATTGTCAGTCGAATAGAATCACTTATTGCAGTACGGCTAAAGCGGATGCACAAATGAACGCCTCACTGGGTCGCTTAGGGCAATTAATGGGGCGAGGCATTACCAGCAATGTACTCAATGATTCAATTGCTGGATCTTATCAGTTAGACGAAGAGTTACAAGTCATGTTGGAGCAGGCTAAGTTAGTTAATCCAAGTATCAAAAAAGCAAAAGCACTTGCGTTGGTACAAGCGACCATTATTGATGAACGTCAAGCTAACATATATCCTGAGCTCGTTGTACGGGTAGAAGAGCAAGTAAGTAATATATCTTATGCCAATGGCGGTGCAGACACGCGTGTTTTTTTAGAAGCTTCGACCAAATTTGGAGCTGGTTTATCAACATTGTCGGATATCAGTGGTGCAAGAGCACAATACCAAGCTGCCTTAGACGAGGTAGAGTCGCAATCACGAACCCTGAGTACACAGATTATTGCCGATTATACGTTGGCATCCTCATCCAAAATGCGTTTGGTTGCGCTTAAACATTCTATGCAGGCTTCCGAAGCGATATTTCAGTCTTATGATCGCCAATTCCCTGCCGGCAAAAGAACATGGTATGACACGATGAACTCAATACGTGATTTGATAAATGTCGATACACAACTGGCAGATACACAAACTGCTCAACTCCTTTCAACCTGGCGATTAGCTATTTATACCCAAGGTGTAGCCATGATAGTGCGGGTTAACTAATGCTTACTGAAATAAGCGATACGATTAATTTACAGCCCTGCTTAGTCAGGTTGGCGCAATTACAACATCATAGTGTTGATCGGTTGGCGCTCCAGGAAGCCACTGACGCCAGCTTAGCTCAATATAGTCATTCGCCACGCAAACAGTTACAAGTTGTCGCCGACCACCTGCAGTTATCTGCACCGCGTTGGTTATCAGAGCCGGATGTTGCTGTGATGCCAATACTTATCTATTCAATACTTATCTATTCAAAGGATGGTGAGCATGTTGGTGAATGGGGTATTTTGCGAGGTAAAAATGCTCAAGGCCAATGGATTAGTGAATGGTGGGATGTCTTGGATAGTCGCTGGCATGAACAGGCTGATAGCGAACTGATTGGATATAACTATGCACGGTTTAAATTAAGTAAGCCTTATGTGGCCACTTCCAGTCCCGTTTATCATCTTATTAAGCAAGAGATTTTTACGCATCGTAAATTGATAGGGGCAGCATTAATTGGTGGCATCATGATCAATATTATTGCGATGACAACCTCGCTTTATAGTATGCAAATATATGATCGTGTTGTACCAACAGGCATAGAGGCCAAAGTAAATCCCGTTGAAATCGGTCAGCTTAAACTTAATTCTCCGGTTGCCATTAAACTTGATGCATTTGATTACTCAAGTTATGGAACATTAAAGGGAACACTTAACTATATTAGTGCAGATACGCTTACCGAGCAAGGTGGAAGCGTTCAAGCAGTAACTTATTATCGTACTAACGTACTTGTTGATGCAGATAAAACCAAAGCTAATCCCAAGTTAGCCAATGTGGCGCTTAAGCCGGGTATGACAGCTACAGTCGATATTATTACCAATAATAGAACTGTACTAGAGTACCTTGCTAAGCCCATATATAAGGCCTTCGGTGGTGCACTGAATGAACGTTAATTAATTACTCATAGATTCTTGATATTCCGATTAAATATTATGATGGTAAAAGCAATGCACCGGACATTTTTAAAATACTTTAAAGTTATTTAAAATTTTATGCTTACAAATAATTTTCGAAGTATTGATAGTGGACACGATGAAATTACATATTTTTGTCTTAAATGACATTCATTCACACACTTTAAAGATAACATCCGGAGTTATTAACATTTTGATTGCCATAAAAAAAATAATAAACTTTTATAAAATACCTTTTATTTACATAGTAAAAAAAATATTTTTTATATCATTAATAACATTTATCGGACAATTATTTTTTTATTATTTCTAGCGCTACGAATTAATACCTGCTCAGACGTCTGAATACGCCAGAAAATGTCATGCCGGCATCGACTGCGGTTTATGTGACAGAACATGATGGTGGTCTCATACAACTGATGCAGATAAAACCAAAGCTAATTCCAAGTTAGCCAATGTGGCGCTTAAGCCGGGTATGACAACTACAGTCAATAATAGAGCTGTACTACAGTACCTTGCTAAGCCCATATATAAGGCCTTCGGTGGTGCACTTAATGAACGTTGATACTTGTATCTAACAAAATGATAATTAATGTAAACAATTCCACTAGTTATTTAATTAGGCCTGATTGGATCAAAAGTAATGAGTGACAAAAATATAGCCAGAGTATATGTCGAGCTTAATCCAATCATTAAACGTCAAACGTCAAACGTCAAACAGTTAAAGATGAAATAAAGAGGTCAGTATTTACCAGATCATTTATTAACATCCCACTATAACTATATTTAAGGGAATACATAACATGACTAACAATATCAATGTGTTAGAGAGTGCCGGCAATGAAACAACTAGTAAAAAATACGATGTAGTTGCAGGCAGTGGTAAAAATGGCCACCCCACACATATTAAGGCCATTAAAGAGGCCCGTTATCTGCTAGAAGAACCTGTCGCCAAAAACGCAGGTCCTAAACGTATCATTGTCAAGTGGGTAGGAAAAAGCCTTCACTTCATGCTCGAAGGCAGTACAGAAGCTGATTCAATTAATGAGTGACAAAAATATAGCCGATATTGAAGTATCTTTTTAGTTCAAGCATGAAAAAAATTAAGGTAAGTATTCAGTCCCCCTCGCTATGCTCTCCCCCTTTGAAAAAGGGGGGTTGAGGGGGATTTATCTAATAAAATCTCCCCTAACCCCTCTTTTACAAAGAGGGCGACTGAATACTTACCTACCGCGAGAGGGCTGGGGTGATGGGATATAAAGGGTCAAGTTATTTCATGCACATTCCTTAAACAGTTAACCCGCCCGATTAAACATTCAATTTTGCTTATTAAACAGTTAACTTGCCCGATTAAACA
>JBAXUR010000210.1:0-3608 GCA_037129595.1 Methylococcaceae bacterium
GCAATACCTGTTACCACAGTGCAAAAAATAATCGGCGCGATAATCATTTTGATCAATTTGATAAAGCCATCTCCGAGCGGCTTCATCGTTGTCGCTGTTTCAGGATAAAAATAGCCCAGAATAATACCGAAAGTGATTGCGGTCAGCACCTGAACATAAAGAGGGTGATAAAATTTTTTAGCGGGTTTAGTTGGTTGCATGGATGACCTTATAATGACTATGTGGTTGGGGATTAAAACCTAAAAGCGGCTATACAACACGAAACTTGTACCTTTGTTGCTTTTTTTAGTGTCTTCGTAGAGCAATGTTTTTAAGATATCCATCTATTTCAACGCCTTTTCCCACTTGCTAACCAACGCTGCCGCAATACTGTTGCCAAACACATTGGTCGCACTGCGTCCCATATCCAGAACCTGGTCAATACCCAGTAACAGTAATAAGCCGGCTTCAGGAATATCAAACATGGACAAGGTTGCGGCGATAACGATTAACGATGCTCTGGGCACTCCCGCCACGCCTTTACTGGTAAACAGCAAGACCAGTAACATGATGAGTTGATCACCTAAAGCCATATCAATACCATAAGCCTGGGCAATGAATAAAACTGCAAAGGTCATGTACATCATGCTGCCATCCAGGTTAAATGAATAGCCTAATGGCAACACCAGCCCACAGACTTTTTCATCACAACCAAAACGTTCCAGTTGTTGTAGTAATTTGGGGTAAGCACTCTCGCTACTGGCCGTACCAAAAGCCAGCAGCAAGGGTTCACGAATATGACGCAGTAAAGACAATACTCTACGACCCAAAAACAAAAAGCCAATGCAACAGAGTGCGCTGCAAAGCAAAATCAGACCCAAATAAAATTCACCGATAAATTTGCCATAAGACAGTAGAACGCCGATGCCCTGTTGTGCGATAACCGAGGCCATCGCTGAAAATACCGCTACCGGAGCATAATGCATGACGTAACCGGTAACTTTTAGCATGATGTGTGCTAATGAATCCAGTAACTTGACCGTTGGTTTAGCCAGATCGCCAATTGAAGCGCAGGCAATGCCAAAGAACATGGAAAATACTACAATTTGCAAAATTTCATTAGTCGCCATCGCTTCGACGATGCTTTTTGGAAAGATATGCGCAACGAAATTGCCCAGTGTCGGCTTGACTTGCGGCAGTCCTGTTTCTGAACCTATTGCAGGTAATGCAATATGCAAAGAACTTCCCGGTTCAAACACATTCACCAGTAACATGCCCAGCAACAGGCTAAAAATTGACGCTGAAAAAAACCACAGTAGCGCCTTGATAGCGATGCGTCCAACAGTTTCAATGTCACCCATTTTAGCCATGCCAACCACTAGCGTTGAAAATACCAGCGGGGCGATAATCATTTTTATCAAGCGCAGAAATATATCCGTTAATACGGAAAAAATCTCCATGATCTGACTCAGTACAGGATTTGGCTGGGTAGTGCCGGAATTGCCGAGTGTCAGATTGAGTATTTCGCCAACTACAACGCCAAGTATCAACGCGATGGCAACATAAAGTGTCTGGCGATTGGGTTTTGGATTCCGAGGGTGGGTGGTCATAAGTCAAGTTCCCTAAAAAATGATGATAGTGCCTGTTCTAAAGCGTCAGGCGTTTAGGGTACTTTATACGGATCTTTTATTCTATAGGCATCGGGTCAGTTTCAGGGTATTTTACTTTTAGACTTAAATCGTGAAAAGTGTAAGCCAATGACTGGAAACCCTTGGCGTGTTATTATTTATCTTTTTTGCAGCTAATAACCATGCCTGAAAATTATTCCATGGAACGTGATTATTCACTTGATGCCATGAAGGTTCCACCCAATTCCATACAGGCCGAACAATCGGTTTTGGGTGGCTTAATGCTGGATAACCAGACTTGGGATGCCATAGCCGACAAGGTCATTGAAAAGGATTTTTATCGCCGTAGTCACCAGCTTATTTTCAAAAAAATTGAAGAGCTCGCAGAAAAGCAGATTCCTTTTGATGTCATCACGCTGTCTGATGGTTTAAAAGCCATCGGCGAGTTGGACAATGTCGGTGGACTGGCTTATTTAATCATGCTGGCAAAAGACACGCCCAGTGCGGCTAACATTGTTGCTTACGCCAATATTGTCAGAGATCGGTCAGTACTCAGGCAACTGATTCATATTGGTACTGAAATTTCCGATTCGGCTTTTAATACCGAGGGTCGTGATACTTCTGAATTGCTCGAAAATGCGGAACGGCAGGTTTTTCAAATAGCAGAGCAACGGCAAAGAGGGCAGGCCGGCGGCTTTATCGCCATTAAATCATTACTGGCTAAAGCCGTTGATAAAATTGAAACTCTGTTTGAGCAGGAAGGTTCTATCACCGGTGCCAGTACCGGATTTACCGATCTTGATGAGTTAACCTCCGGTCTGCAACCAGCCGATTTAATTATTGTGGCGGGCAGGCCGTCGATGGGTAAAACCACCATCGCCATGAATATAGCTGAAAACGTAGCGCTAAAAAGTGATAAACCGGTTGCCGTATTTAGTATGGAAATGCCGGGTGATTCACTCGCGATGCGTATGATGTCATCCTTGGGTCGTATTGATCAGCATAAAGTTAGAACCGGCAAGCTGGATGATGATGATTGGCCTCGCTTGACTTCAGCCATTAATTTACTGGCAGGTACGCAATTATTTATTGATGATTCGCCCGCATTATCACCCACCGAAGTGCGAGCCAGAGCCAGACGATTGGCGCGTGAACATGGTCAGTTAGGCTTAATTGTGGTTGATTATTTACAATTGATGCAATCACCTTCCAGTGGTGACAATCGGGTACAACAAATATCTGATATTTCCAGAGGCTTAAAAGCACTTGCTAAAGAGTTAAATGTACCCGTCATCGCTTTGTCACAACTTAACCGAAACCTGGAGCAACGCCCCAATAAACGTCCGGTAATGTCCGACTTGCGTGACTCCGGTGCTATTGAGCAGGATGCCGATTTGATTATGTTTGTTTATCGCGACGAAGTGTATAACGAAGACAGCCCCGATAAAGGCATTGCCGAAATTATTATCGGCAAGCAACGTAACGGGCCGCTGGGAACCGTTAGACTGACCTTTATGGGGCAATATACTAAATTTGAAAATTTTGCCGGCGCTCCCTATAACGCAGGAGATTATGAATGAGGCCGGCAGCTTACGCGGTACTTAATCTGGATGCTGTGCAGCATAACTTGCAAAGGGTTCGTTATTACGCGCCGGAGGCAAAAATCATGGCCGTTATCAAGGCCAATGGTTATGGACATGGTTTATTGCGGATTGCAGACGCCTTGCAAATGGTCGATGCCTTTGCCGTGGCTCGGGTAGATGAAGGGATTCGTTTGCGTAAAGCCGGAATTAAAAATCGGATTGCGGTGTTGGAAGGTTTTACCTGTGCTGAAGAATTAGATGAGTTATTGCGTTATCAATTGGATCCTGTGGTGCATTCTTATACCCAAGTAGATATTTTTGAAAGCAGAAAAGAGCAAGGAATTTGTGCTATCTGGTTAAAACTTGATACCGGCATGAATCGTCTGGGTTTTAAAGCCAACGAATTTAACGCAGTTTA
>JBAXUR010000211.1:0-3568 GCA_037129595.1 Methylococcaceae bacterium
AATGTCTATGTCATTAAAAATCGCACTCGCACAAATCAATTTCCAGGTGGGTAATGTAGCCGCTAATGTTGATAATATTATAAAAGAAGCTGTTTATGCCCGTGATCAGTTAAAGGCGGATATGATTGTCTTTCCTGAGTTGACCCTAACCGGTTACCCGGCAGAAGATCTGTTGTTTCGTACTGATTTTATTACCGAAGCCAATAATGCCGTTTATCAACTTGCCGACCAAGTTACCGATATTGCGCTGGTGGTGGGGTTTCCGGAACATGATGGCGAAAAGCTTTACAACAGTGCCGTGGTATTGCATCAAGGTGTGATACTGGCCTGTTACCGCAAACAGGTACTTCCCAATTATGGCGTATTTGATGAGCAACGTTATTTTACTGCGGGTAACAAGCCCTGTGTGTTTGAGTTTAATGGCACTTTTATTGGCTTGACGATTTGCGAAGATGTCTGGAAAAGCGGCATTATTGACGCAACCAAACAAGCCGGGGCAGAGTTACTGTTAACTCTCAACGCCTCTCCGTTTAATTCCGGAAAAATCCATCAACGCGAAGCTATTATTTGCCAACAGGTTAAAACAGCCAAAATCCCTTTGGTTTATGTTAATCAAGTCGGCGGACAGGATGAGTTGATTTTTGATGGCGCTTCCTTTGTCGCTGATGCGCAAGGTACTATTGTCTTTCGGGCAGAAGAATTTAAAGAGCAAATCAGTGTCGTTGAATTTGACGGCAACCAGCCACTAGCCGGGACTTGTGCGCCGCTTTACAATGAAATTTCCAGTGAATATAAGGCGCTGGTGCTGGGTATTAAAGATTAT
The DNA here is from genome assembly GCA_037129595.1 of Methylococcaceae bacterium. Classification (GTDB taxonomy): domain Bacteria; phylum Pseudomonadota; class Gammaproteobacteria; order Methylococcales; family Methylomonadaceae; genus Methylobacter_C. Next base: position 824 of record JBAXUR010000211.1, read on the forward strand.
GTTCGTAAGAACGGTTTTCAGGGTGCAATTTTAGGCTTGTCCGGAGGCATTGATTCTGCACTGGTTTTAGCGTTGGCCGTTGATGCACTGGGGCCGGATAAAGTTGAAGCCGTGTTAATGCCCTCCCGCTACACGCAAGACATGAGTAACGAGGATGCCGTGCTTCAAGCGGAAGCCTTGGGGGTTAACTACCACACCATTCCTATAACACCCGCCGTTAATGCCTTTACGGACATGTTGGCCGAGGTTTTTGCGGGCACAACCAAAGATACCACTGAAGAAAATATTCAGGCACGCTGCCGTGGCGTCATTTTAATGGCACTCTCCAACAAACAAGGCAAGCTGTTGTTGACGACGGGTAATAAAAGCGAAATGAGCGTAGGCTATGCAACGCTTTATGGCGACATGGCTGGTGGTTTTGCACCCATCAAAGATGTGCCTAAACTGCTGGTTTATCAATTGGCTCGTTATCGCAATACGCTGTCTCAAGTCATTCCGGAGCGGGTTATTACCCGTCCACCTTCTGCCGAATTAGCGCCTGATCAAATCGATTCAGATTCGTTACCGCCTTACGAGGTTTTAGACCCCATACTGGAGCGTTATGTAGAGCTGGATCAATCTGCTGAAGAAATCATTGCCGCTGGATTTCGGCGCGAGGATGTTGCCAGAGCCATTAATCTGGTCGACAGAAATGAATATAAACGCCGACAATCCCCACCGGGAATCCGGATTACCGGCAGAGCATTCGGACGCGATAGGCGCTATCCGATTACCTCGGGTTATAGAGGCATTTGACAATTTGAAAAACGTCTTGTAAGCCCAAACGGCCATTCAAAATAAGGCAGACTACTTTTAAATGATGTTACTCGATTTTTCTCTTTACCAACTGGTGTCCATTGCCTTGGTGTTCATTTGGACGGGCTTTGTCAGGACGGGGCTTGGTTTTGGCGGTGCCGCCTTAGGGTTGCCGCTGATGTTGTTTGTACAGAATAATCCGTTGTTATGGTTGCCCATCATTGGTGTGCATTTACTGTTTTTTTCCGGTTTAACTCTGCTTAACCGCTTGCACAACGTCGACTGGCAGTATTTGCGCCACTCTTCGGTTTACATTATTCCTCCTGCGCTCATAGGGGTTTTTGGGCTGGTAAACCTGCCGGTTCTCTGGCTGAATAGTTTTATTTATTCGGTTACCTTGTTTTATGGTTTTACCTGGTTACTCAATCGGGGCATTGAAAGTCGTCATGTCTGGGCAGATAGAGGTCTGCTCGTTTTAGGCGGTTACATTGCCGGCATGTCCTTGACCGGAGCACCCTTGATGGTGGCCGTTTATATGCGAAATGTCAGTAAATACCAATTGCGGGACACTTTGTTTGTGTTATGGTTTATTCTGGTAAGCATTAAAATGACCACATTTATTGCCTTATCCGTTGATTTGCATTTTCTAACGGCACTAATGCTTTTACCGGTCGCCGCCATTGGACATATCTTGGGCTTGAAAGCGCATAACGCCATTATGCGTAATGATTTGCTTTTTAAACGCTGGGTCGGTGGTGGTCTGGTCGCTGTCAGTATGATGGGATTATGGGAGTTATATGGCAAACAGGCTTAGGATTTTTTATAAGTGAACTCAATTTATATAGGTAGTGATGTCTAAATGCATTTTCTCCGTTTTGTCGTATTAATTATCCTCTCTGAGGGTTTGTCTGGTTGTCTCTCGCCTTTGGCACTCGACAACATGTCTCTGGCTTATAACGAAGCCACCGCTAATGATATTTCGAAACAACTGCTCCTCAATATCGCCAGAGCTCAGCATAACGAACCTATTCATTTTTCAGGTATCTCTAATATTGCTGCGACGTTGAACTTTCAAGCCAATATTGGTGCCACTCCAGCATTGACCGGTAACAATGGTTCGGCACTTATGCCTTTTTTTGGGGTTGGGGCTGCCGAGAATCCTACCATCAGCATTGTTCCCATGCAGGGTGCTGAATTCACCAAGCGCTTGTTGGCACCGATGACTGGGGATCAACTGAGCCAACTTTTAAGGCAAAACGTGGAAGTGGATCTGTTGCTACGACTCGCCGTACTGGAATTTCGTACCCGGGAAAACGGCCGGGATCTGGTTTATCATAACCGTCCCAGAAATAGGGATAACTACACTTTGTTTCGGCGCATGGCTTTGCATTTGTCTTCTATACAGGATCGTGATCAGCTTTATTTCGAACCCCTGATATTCGAAGAGCACTGGAGTTTGCCAATCAAGAGTATGACTCCCGAAGGTTTCCAGTCGCTGGAAAAGGAATATACGATCACCCTGGATCAACAGCAAGGCGTTTATCGACTCGACAAGAAAACTGTTGGGCGCATGATTATAACTAATTACGATCCATCTCTATTGTCCGGAACGGAGCGCCATCAACTGAACGACGAGACAGAATTAAACGCGCCCAACGACTTGCTGGTCGATATTCGCCCCGGCTATCCCGGTGGAGAATATCCCCTGCATGGCAGGTTTAGGCTTAGAAGTTTTAGCAATATCCTTTATTTTATCGGTCGAACCCTTTCCACCGAGCCGGAAGGCGACATCAGCAAGGATCAACGCACACCGGTTGTTTTAGATAATCCACCTTTCACTTTAGCTATCAAGGAGACAGAAAGTAGCCCGCCTGAAACGGACTTATCGGTAAAATACAAGGGCAAATATTATTCCGTCGATTCAGCCCCAGGCTATCCGTGGAATAAAAA
>JBAXUR010000212.1:0-3483 GCA_037129595.1 Methylococcaceae bacterium
CAAGATAATCTGGGAATTGGTTATAACCCAACACAAGCACGGAAAAATCAGGCATTTTCTGCCAAGCCTTAGCCCTCTGGTAGCCGGTTTCGCCAACTTCGATAATCACTAACGATGGTTTGTTTTTCCACTTGATGCGATCTTGTAAGGCTTTACCATAAGCCGGTAGTTTTAATAACAAGCTCATCGTGCCGCCTCTCTTGGTTTGTCCCATTCTGCTAATTTTGCCCGTCCTATCAATTCACCGTCTTGTCTGTAGGCGCTTACCGTTAAAACTATAAAGTCGTCATCCTGAATATCTGACCGCTCAATCAATCCCTTAAATCTTATGGAAAGCAGGTCTATTCTTGATTCAATTGTTTTTTTCATGCGCCCACCTTAGCCAGCAAGACATAGCTTGCTATCCGGTGGCCTTCGGCAATCGTCCGGTGGGTCATGATGTTATGGCCTTTTTCACGCAGTTCTTGCACCCTTGCCGCAGGGTGCATTACGTCCAACTCTTGACGGGCTTGTAAGGTGGTCATTGAACCGTTTATTTTCAGGTAAGCCAGAATTACGAAACGTTGGTTATTGGTATCGGTGGCTGTTGGTTTAGGCATAAGCATTCACCAACGGAACAAGCGCCAGCCATAACACGGCATTCATTGAAATGGCTATCAGGTGAATCTTTGCGCGGGTTATTAATTTGCCTACTCTTGGGAATGTAGACGCTTTCATAATTAAGCCGCCTTTTGTTGTGATTCAATCCAAGCAAAGAACTTAGCATCATCAATTAAAACTTTACGGCCAATGCGAATAACCGCCCCGGATGATTTCAGGCCGTTTGAATCTTCGTTGAATATCAGGGAACGCAAGCCACCAAGTGTGAAGGCAGGTTGTTTTGTGGTGAATTGATTAACTGTTGATAATGTAGGCATTTTAATGGTTCCTATCTACTATTGATTACTAAGGTTTGTCGTTAGCTGTTATTGCTTTCGATGGGTAGATGATAGGCTATTGATTTTTATATAAAAAATAGGAAATATGGTAATTTCCTACATTTCCTATTTTTCCTAAAAGATAACCGGCTGTTTTTATAAGATAAAAAAAAGGGGCTTAATGCCCCTGTTTCTTGTTTTGTTGTAACTTATACCGCTTGCCTTGCCTTTAGTTTTAGCTTATTGAGTAACTCTTTTGCTGGTTTCGCCTCGTTGGATTGCAACCACTTGTTAAAGGTTTCCTCGTTACTGCCCCATAATTCAGGTTTGTTTTCTCTCAAAACAGCCTGTAGAAAATAGTTAGTTTGCTTACCGTCATAATTTTGATTTACCCACTTGATAAAATGCAAGGTTCTTAATCTATCGGTTTCGCCTTTTGTTTTTTTATTCTTATGATTACCCGTACCAGCGTCAACAATAGCTTGCTGATTATCGTTGCCTTGCTTTGCCAGCTTATCGGCTTCGATTATTCGCGCTGCTTCAACTTGTACATCAATCAGCATTTGCTTATGGTTCTGTTGTTGTCGTGCAAATCTTTCTTGTGTTTCCTGTAAAGATTGCATTGACTCATTAAAGCTTCTAATCCGTTCTTCTTGCTCAATATCTTCTTTTGTTGGTGGTGCATGGTTAAGAAGGTACGCGTAACTTACCGCACCTATTAACGCTTTTTCAGCTTCTTTAGCAGGGTTAAGAGTCAACTCTTTAAAGTTATTTTGTGCAAGCTCTGTTAAATAAGCATTTTTAGAAAATGATTGTATTAACCCGGCTGTTTCTTCTCGCTCCTTATTTCTTTGTTCTTCTGTTTGGGTCTGTCCCATCAATTTAGTTATTTCCATCAAACACCCCCGAAGATTTTAGCGTTCATGCTCTCAATAACGCTTGATACATGGCCGTCTGATAGGTGGGCGTAACGCTTAACCATTTGCAAAGTCTTATGTCCCAGTATTTCGGCAATTTCAGCCAATGACGCGCCGTTCATGGCTAAATAAGACGCGGTGCAATGCCTCAAGTCATGCCATGTAAATTCTGTTACCCCTGCGCTTTTTAATGCGTTCGCGTAAGCCTTGCGTAAATCAATCGGCTTCTGTGGGTTTCTCTCGCTTGGGAATAATAGCTGGGTATCAAGTCGCCTTACTTTGGAATGTTCTTTTAACAGCGTTAAGGCTAACCCGGATAAAGGAACGCGCCGCCTGTCCCCGTTTTTGGTTTCGTGTAAAATTAAATAACAGTCCTTAAGGTTCACATCCTGCCATTTAAGCCCCATTAATTCACCCTGTCTCATACCGCTGGATAGTGCCAGAATTACGCAAGGATAAAGCAAGTGGTTTGGTGATTCCTTACAGGCTTCTAATAACTTTATCCGGTCGCCATCATCCAAGAACCGAACGCGCCCCCTTGATTCTGTCGGCTTTGTAACTTTGCGCACAGGTGAATCCTCCAGCCAGCCCCATTCCTTAACGGCAATCGTAAAGGCATGGGATAAGGCCGCCATGTATCGAACCACTGTGGCCGGGGTTCTTTGTGCGCCTCTTGGTGTCGCACCTGTTGCAAGTTCATCCCGATATTGAACAATTAAGGCCGGGGTTATATCAGATAATAAATAGACGCCCATTTTTTCAGACCACCATGCAAGCTGTTGCTTTTGGTGTGATGCTTGCTTGGGCTTTGTCGGTAATACATCTTTAATGTACCTGTCCACCAAATCAGCAAAGGTATGTTTTTTCGCTTCGGCGGTTTTAAAGTGCCGTCCTTCTCTGATTGCTGATTCAGTATCTTGCACCCACTTCTTCGCGTCCGTTTTTCGCTTGAAGGTGGCGCGTTGTGCCGGGTAGCCTTTCAGCCTGACTTCTGCTTTAAAGCTCTTAGTTCCATCTTGTGCGGTGCGTTCTGTGATAGTTGCCATAATTGTTCCTATAGGGTAACAATCGGCTTTCTGATATGATGCTTTCAGCCATTGCTTAACCTGATTTTAAGTTAGTGGTAAGGTCTTGTGTGGTGGTGGTACACCTGCAAGGCCGCTTTGTTTCTAGGGTTCTATTATAAACCCGTGGCGCACTGGTGGCGCAATTAACTATAAATAAGGGTAATAAATGGCAATAACTGACAATAAGATAAACAGGTTAAGTTATTGATTAAATTGTTATTGTTTGTTGTAGTTTTTTGCTGATTATTGTTATATTGTGACTGTTAATCACTAGGTCGGCGGTTCGAGCCCGTCCGGGGGAGCCAAATAGATCAAGGGCTTAGAGTAAAATCTAAGCCCTTTTTTTTGCTCTGAAGAAAATTACAGTGATTTAGTCTGGGCAATGGTCTTGGCAAATGCTGATGCTGTAAATAAATATAATAAATAATTAATTGGCAATGCTTGCGCTTAATTTAGCCAATTTACTTAAATAAACTTAATCTTATAATAAACTTAATCTTATCCAGATAGTTTAGCTTTTAGTAGATGCTAGGTTCTGTTGACGTTTCACGAATCCGGTAGAATAAGCCGTTTTGAATGAAA
>JBAXUR010000213.1:0-3474 GCA_037129595.1 Methylococcaceae bacterium
TTGCACCGGTTTTACTGTCCAGGTTGCCGGTAGGTTCATCGGCAAAAAGAATCGCAGGTTTGGTAACAAAGGCTCTGGCCAGTGCAACGCGTTGCTGTTCACCACCGGAAAGTTGTTTGGGTGTATGGGATAAACGGTGCGATAAACCTACCCGGTGCAATAAAGCGGTCGCTGCGGCTTTAGCGTGTTTGTCGCCACTGAGTTCCAGCGGAAGCATGACATTTTCCAGCGCAGTGAGGCCGTGCATTAATTGAAATGACTGAAACACGAAGCCAATCAGCTCATTACGCATAGCCGCCCTGCCATCTTCATTCATGGCCGTTAATACTTTTCCATTAAGACTGATTGAGCCGGTAGTGGGTGTATCCAGTCCTGCCAACAGACTTATTAAGGTGGATTTTCCCGATCCGGACTCGCCTACAATGGCAATACTTTCACCAGATTTGATTATCAAATCTATCGATGACAATATATGCAGTATTCCTTCGGAAGTTAGCACCGATTTACCCAAACCTTCTGTTACTATAATGGGGTTGGCTGTTTGATTATTTTGAGTTTGCATAATGCCTAAATTTTTATTTGCCGTGATAGTTTTAATGATGTCCATGTCTGCCATGGCCAAGCCTGTAATAGTGGTTTTAGGCGATAGTATCAGTGCCGGTTACGGAATTGAAGTTGAACAAGGTTGGGTTGCTTTGCTCCAGAAAAAACTGCATGAAACCAACCGCGATTACAGCATCAGCAACGCCAGTATTAGTGGCGATACCAGCGCGGGTGGTTTGGCGCGTATTGACCCGATTTTAAGCGCACAAAAACCCGATATCATATTACTGCAACTGGGCGCTAATGACGGCTTGCGTGGTTTGTCACCCGTTCAGTTGAAAAGCAATCTTGCCGAGATTGTCCACCGCGCTCAAAAAGCCGGAGCAACGGTCATTTTGCTGGGGATGAAAATCCCGCCCAATTACGGCAAACACTACATTGAGCTGTTTTATAACGTTTATCCGCAATTAGCCAAAGAGCTGGATATTACGCTGGTTCCCTTTCTTCTCGAAGATGTCGCGCTGGATAAGGATTTGATGCAAGCAGACGGGCTACACCCTAATGCCAAAGCACAACCCGTTCTTGCCAACAAAATTGAGCCTTATCTTTTTCCCTTACTTAAATAAACGAGAGTTACTGATGACAGTTTTAACATTGAAACAAGCAAATCTTATTATAAACACCGCTACTCATATTGCGAGAGAATTAAATTTGGCTCCCTTAACAGTGGTGGTGCTGGATACTGCCGGTCATGTAAAAGCTCTGCAAAGAGAAGACGGTGCCAGTATGATCAGGCAACAAATTGCGACAGCAAAAGCTTGGGGTGCCGTTAATATGGGCGTATCCTCTCGCAGTTTGGCAGGTGTCGCGGCACAACGACCGGATTTTATGAATGCTTTGATCGACGTAGCGGGTGGCAAAATAATGCCGGTTCCTGGTGGCGTTCTTATTCGTGATGCCGACAATAATCTCTTGGGTGCCGTTGGCATCAGTGGCGATGTCTCTGATCAAGATGAGCGCTGTGCGATTGCAGGAATAGAAGCGGTGGGGTTTTTTGCGGTTGTTTAAGATTAAATTTACCAACTTATGAGACGGGACACTCAGCAGAAAAATGATTCGCTAAGTGCTACAAAGTCCGTTATTCCGGCAGGGATGCCGAAACCCAGTCACACGAATGTAAAGCTGTAGTTTGGCATAGCCCCTAAATTGCGGTAACGGGTAAATTTCCGTTGCCGCTACTCATGCCAACACCTTACTCTTCTAGCTGTCCGATTTTGTTTAACTTGGATTGTTGTTCGACATCTTCAGGGTAATCATCATCGTCACTGCTTTCTTTACGCACAAACAATCGCGAACATAACAAACCCGCTTCAAATAACATCCACATCGGTAAGGCTAGTAATGTTTGAGAAATAGGATCAGGCGGCGTTAGAAATGCAGCGATAACAAATGCGGCAACGATGACATAAGGGCGTTTTTCAGCAAGACTTGCAGGGGTTACCAAGCCTGTCCAAACCATGACAATGGTAAATATAGGTACTTCAAAACAGATGCCAAACGCAAAAAACAACGTTAAAACAAAATCAAGATACTTGGCAATGTCCGTCATGACCGCAACACCCTCAGGTGCAGCTGCCGTCAGGAAGCCAAATACCAACGGAAAAACGACAAAGTAAGCAAAGGCCATACCCAGATAAAACAGTAGCGTGCTGGCAATCAGTAACGGAAAAATCATCCGTCGTTCCCGCTTATACAGACCAGGCGCTACAAACGCCCAAAACTGATAAAGAATCACAGGAATTGAAATAAAAACCGCGAGAACCAGTGCCAGCTTGAACGGGGTAAAAAAGGGGGACGCCACGTCAATAGCAATCATGGTGCTATTTTCTGGCATGTGCTTCATTAACGGCCCAGCCAGAATGCTGTAGATCTGGTTAGCGTAAGCAGACAAACCCAAAAACACCACTAATACGATTACCACGACTTTTAACAAGCGATTACGCAATTCGATCAGGTGACTGATAAAAGGCTGCGCCGCCTCTTCGAAACTATTCTGGCTCATGGGGTGGTTTAACTTTTTCTACAGATTCTTCAGGCGATTCCGTAAGCGAGTCTTTAATAGAGTTTGCGGCGTCAGTAGTCTCATTGAGAGCGGCATGAAATTCCTGCAACGCCAACTGGTCTTTAAATATCTGACGGATCTCTTCTTCGTGCAATTCCTGTTTGATTTCTGCCTTGACGTTAGCCATCATAGCGCGTGACTTACCTATCCAGAAGCCTGCAATTCGCGCTACTTTAGGCAATCGTTCAGGGCCGATGACCAATAAACTGACCAAACCGATCATGATAAGCTCGGAAAATCCTACATCAAACATATCAGACTTTTTCGTTTTTCTTGGAAGTGACTTCGCCTTCTATGCTTTCATCTTCATTTTCAGCGTGTTTATTGTCTTCTTCACCTTCTTTAACAGAGGCGCGAAAACTTTTAATGGCTCCACCCAGATCCGCGCCAATATTGCGCAGTTTTTTTGTACCAAAAAGTATAATAACGATAACCAATATAACTAATAATTCTTTAATGCCAACGCCCATTTCTTACTCCAGTGATCTATAAATATTATCTGATGTTACTTAAAGCAACGTAATTATTCAGTCCCCCTCTTTGACAAAGAGGGGTTAGGGGAGATTTTATTCGATAACCCCCCCTCAATCCCCCTTTTTCAAAGGGGGAGGTAAATACATATGTCATTAAGGCTATGCGTCAGTGTTAGTCAAGTATCTTAGGTTAATTGCCCAATATAATAAAACGATATTATTAGATTTGTATATCTTTATAGTGATTTTTTGGTATCTGTTATCGAGCCATTGATTTACTACGAAACATTAACTATTATTGTTTACGCTGCGCTTTTTCATCCAGACCGGACAAAC
>JBAXUR010000214.1:0-3463 GCA_037129595.1 Methylococcaceae bacterium
CTTTACCTTTTGAATGGTTCGCCAGCATATCCATCCCAAATAATGGCCGTGGGTTTAAATCAATACCGGGTGTCCAGTTTGTGCCGTTGCGTTTAAAGAATGGGACAATATCTTTTTTGCCGTCCCCGTTTTGATACCTGCCAACTACCCCGAAGGGTGCGCCGTCCATGGTGCAATAGTTCCAAGCGTGGACTAAAGGCTTTCCGTTGTAAATCTCAGGGATGCTATTATTCATGGCGCACCCCCTGATTTGTTGAGTCTTCAAGTTCGGACAGTTTGCACAATCCCAAAAGTTCGCCCTTGTGATTTGTGATTAAAACTCGCAACGTTATGTAGTCATAATCAAGAAGCCCTGCCTGCCTGATCACCATTTTTAGCCGGTTTGTGATTAGTGCCAATCTATAGTCTGGATCCATCATAGCAACCCCCAATCACCCGCCAGCGTTTTTAGTGCCTCGATAAAATCAAGCGCATGGCGAAGCATTGTAAAGCTGATAATATCGCCGCCTTTTACCCCGCATGAAAAGCAAATGAAAGCACCTGTTTCCACATTTACCATGAATGAACCCGGCTTATTATCCCAATGGAACGGGCAAAGTCCCCCGTCCGTCCATCCATGATTTTTTAACTGTGCGTTGGGCAGTTCATGCGTGAAAAAATCTAACGGGGTTATTGAGTTTTTGATAAAATTTACGTCGAGTTTCGGACTCAATTTGTTTTTTTTGCCGCCCGGATAGCCCTGCCGGGTGGCATCCCTGCCGTTCATCACGCCGCCTCGTTTTGTGATTCAATCCAAGCAAAGAACTTGGCATCATCAATCAAAACTTTACGACCAATGCGAACGACCGCCCCGGATGATTTAAGGCCGTTGGTTTTTTCGTTGAATATAAGGGAACGCAAGCCGCCAAGTGTAAAGGCAGGGTGCTTTGTGGTGAATTGATTAACTGTTGATAAGGTAGGCATTTTAGTAATTCCAATTAGAAAGGTTTGTTATCCTGTTTTACAGGCTTTCCACAAAATTTCTCTTGTGTTGGAATCAATTATTCATTGATGGATTTACCGCTAAGCTTACCCGGTAAATAATTTTCTTACGGGTAAGCTTAGCGGTAACTTTTTCTAAAAAGGCGGGTTTTTTCTTATGTTTGAAAGTGTTTTATCAAAAGATGTTCTCTGTAGCTTTTGTTCATTGCCATAACCTGAACACCATAATATTTCCTGTCCATTCACCTCTTGAATAATTTTATCTGTATCGTGGGTTTTGTGGCGGTGCTGCATCTCATTCCATACTTGCTGTGCTGTTGGTCTTTTTAGTTGGCTTAATGCTTGATGTGCACGCCAGATAAAAATATGTAATTGGCTCTGTCTTTCATCCGGTGCATGATTACCTTCGGTTTCGGTTTCGGTTTCGGCTGCCTGCTCGTCATCCGTCCACCAACTATCGTGCAAGCCTTCAACTTGAAGCGGCCATTTGCCTTTATTTTTTAAATACGACTGCATAACAGATTTGTGAATGACGCAATCGCAAGGGTGGCAGACTTCCCAAGGTATTCCTATATTTTCTGCGCTAACTTGCGATTCGCCTCTAACAAAAATTCCGTTATCAGTACTTGGGTAGGGATTTGTACCCCATTCCCACTCCCATTTCCAGCCTTTAATGTCCCCTTGATAGGGCAATCCATTTTTACACGCGGCTATCAGGCTTTCATGTTCAATTTGTCGGTCAAGAGTTAATACTCTTTTCTTTATGTGGTCTTCAGAGTCGCGCCGATTATCTGGGTCTGGATACATCAACCGCTCCCATTGCAAGATACTTAAATAATCAGGCAAGCAATTGCGTTTTATGGCTTCAAACAATTCCATTTTTCGCATCACACGCCCCCAAATATTTTAGCGTTCATACTGGCAACAACATTCGAAACGTGGCCGTCTGATAAATGCGCGTAACGCTTAACCATGCTTAATGTTTTGTGTCCTAGGACTTCGGCAATTTCAGCCAATGACGCGTTGTTCATCGCCAAATAAGATGCGGTGCAATGTCTCAGATCATGCCATGTAAATTCTGTGATCCCTGCGCTTTTTAATGCGTTTGCGTAAGCCTTGCGTAAATCAATGGGCTTTTGTGGGTTTCTCTCGCTTGGGAATAATAGCTGGGTATCAATTCGCCTTATTTTGTTGTGTTCTTTTAATAGCATTAAGGCTAACCCGGATAAAGGAACGCGCCGCCTGTCTCCGTTCTTTGTTTCGTGCAAAATTAAATAACCGTCTTTAAGGTTCACATCCTGCCATTTAAGCCCCATTAATTCACCCTGTCTCATACCGCTAGATAGTGCCAGAATTACGCAAGGATAAAGCAAGGGGTTTGGTGATTCCTTACAGGCTTCTAATAGCTTTATTCTGTCCTCGTCATCCAAGAATCGAACGCGCCCACGGGGTTCTGTCGGCTTTTTTACTTTCCCCATGGGTGATATTTCCAGCCATTGCCATTCATTAACGGCAATAGTAAAAGCATGGCTTAACGCTGCCATGTATCGAACCACTGTGGCCGGGGTTCTCTGTTCGCCCCTTGGTGTAGGTTCGGTTAGTAGCTTGTCTCTACATTCAACGATTAAAGCGGGGGTTATGTCTGCTAAAGCATAACTGCCAAGTTCAGACTTCCAGCGTTCAAGCTGTGGGCGTTGTGCGGGTGCTTGTTTGGGCTTCTTGGGTAATACATCTTTAATGTACCTGTCCACCAAATCAGCAAGCGTATGTTTTTTTGCTTCGGTGGTTTTGAAGTGCCGTCCTTCCCTGATTGCGCTCTCGGTGTCTTGAGTCCATTTTTTAGCATCAGTCAGACGCTTAAATGTAGCTGTTTGAACCGGGTAGCCTTTCAACCTGATTTTTACCCGGTAGGATGTTTCGCCAGTGTCGGTAGTGCGCTTTTCAATAGTTGCCATGTAAACCCCTTGGGGCAATGGCGGTATAATGTTTGGTAGCCATTGCTTAACCCTGATTGTTAAGTTATCGGTTAGGGCTTGTTTGGTGGTGGTACACCTTCAAGCCCGTTTTTTTGTGCTGGTAGAATATTACAACAAAGCACAATAAACAGCAACAATTGATAAGTAATCAATAGAACTATTCAACACAGGCCTTTAATAACGGGACTTATAACGATTACTTCCCACTCATGGGACAATCAAGGGACATCTGAAAATAAAATCCACTTAAATCAGCTACTTTTTAGCCATACAAAGGTTATTGTTTACAGGTGAATTTTTTAGTTTAGCGGGTGATGTGTAGGCGTGTTTTTAGGTATAAAAACGACTTGATTTGTTGCGGGTATTTATCCTCAATTGTCCCGCCAATGCCCCACGGTAAATTTTAGGCAATAAAAAAGGCCTTCATTTTCATGTAAGGCCTTGATTTTATTGGTGGGGTGTCGGGGGTTCGAACCCCGGACCTATGGATTAAGAGTCCACTGCTC
>JBAXUR010000215.1:0-3407 GCA_037129595.1 Methylococcaceae bacterium
ATTCTGTCCGGCTCACTGGCAACAGGCCCCTTCATTCCTCTTAATATAGTGGCCACAGCGGTTTCATCATAAAACAGGGTCTTTGAGTAATAGCCGATAGTTTCCACATTAGCGTTGGTCAGTCGTCGGCTACGCAGTTGTCCCGCTTGTTGCATTAAGTCCAGATACGCTGTCAGCCGTTCCCCCAGGTTTATGTCAATGAGTTCAATGATGCCGGTTTTAATCTGTGGCTCGGTCAGATAACAATGGCCTTGCTCACGACTAGCGGCCAACACGTGTTTGATCGCAGCCAGCAGGCGGGGTTGGGAGTCTTCCGCCAAGCCAATACTGAGTGCCACTTTATCCGCCGAGAAAAAGCCAATCCCGTAAAAATCAGTCGCCAAACGGTAAGGATCGTCGGTGACCATCGCGATCGCTTTATCGCCATAGTCCTTATAAATGCGCACCGCAAACAGGGTGCTGATGCCATGGCCCTGAAGAAACAGCATCACTTCTCTGACCGCGCGATGTTCAGTCCACGCCTGTTCAATCAGGTTTAGTTTCTTGTGGGCGATGCCGGGAACTTCGGTTAAGCGGTGAATGGCCGTTTCAAAGATAGCCAGGGTTTCTTTCTGAAAATACTGAACAATCTGCTTGGCCGTTTGCGGGCCCACCCCCTTAATAAGGCCGGAACCCAGATATTTTTCAATAGCTGCCGTCGTTGCCGGCTTTTTTTCCAGTGCTTCAGTGGCTTTGAACTGACGCCCGTATTTATGATCAACGGTCCAGGCACCACGAAATTCCATGGTGGCACCGGCAAAGACTTTGGTCTGATGGACTGTGACCGTTTCTTGTTGCTGTGATTGAAAAGGTTGCACACGCAATACCGACCAGCCCGTCGTAGCGTTGTGATACGTCACCCGGTTGACAATACCGGTCAAAGTTTCGGTAAGGGTGGGCATCAACGACCCCTTAATGCGCGTAACTCATGAATGGCTATCAGGCAATAGCGACGAAAACAGGGGCATGTCCGTATTATGAGGCCTGGATGAACTGATGTCAGGCAAGCCTTGCAGATAAATCACGTCCGTTTTGTAATTAACATAGGACTGGAAGATATATTCATGCCAATAATTATCTGACAAGCCATATTTCAGTAGATTTTCCAGGGAGTTTGCCGTTGTCTTTGTTTTCTTGGCGCTAATCGTGCGCTTAAGATACGCTTCCCAAGCGGACTTATCGGGACTAAGCAATATATAGGGTGTCGTGAAGATAACACTATAATCAAAGGACTCTAAAACAGGGGGTAAAACTCTGGCCAGCCACAGCTCACCGGGCTGTGTTCCCTTATAACCCGCAGGGCAGAAACAGGGAATGACGGTATGGCCGGTCAGCTCTTTTAATAAAACGTAGTTACCCTGACGTCCCATAAATTCATAAATACCCATGCGCGAGTCTTGCATCACCTGCATGACGCCGACCATGCTTGGGTGTAAACCCAACGGCTTGGCCAGATCAATAATAATCGTGGCGAGCGTTTCTTTATCGAGTCCGATACTCATATCAAACAATAACCAACAGCTAAAATAGCTTTTCGTGAGTGGACTCATCGGCGGACTGCTTGGAATATACGCATCATCAGCCGCTTCAACTGTATTAAAGAAACGACTCAAGGCCGGTTCAGGAATAGCTTGTAAAACTTCTACCAGTATCGATAGTAAGTTTTGGGTATGAATATAAATGGCATGTAACGGATCATAGCCCGCGTTAAAGGCCGCTTCTGCGGTGATGACTTGCTTGAACAGGTCTTCCGTTGCGGTTTTTTGCTGTCGATACGCCTTGAGATCAATAACGTTGTTGACCGTGGACTTGTTGAGTCGTTTTAATACTTTAGCGGCTATTTTTTTCATGGCTTACTTTACGTGACTGAGGATAAGTCGGCAAGGACTGAAAACTTTTCAATGTGATCAGTCGATAGATGATTCATCCAGATCGAAAAAAGGAACATCCAGAAGCTCGGACAACATTCTGCCGGCCATCGTCTTTCCGATACACCCTCACCCGTTAAGAATACTCGCACTGAAGTTGTTCCCATATTCTCCGATTCTCAACTAGTGATTGGATAACTTCCGCCATTTAAATGGCTTTTTAACGGTAGATTATCTAAACTGAATAACTAATCAATGCGCATTAAAAAGTTTCAGGGTTTATCAACGATTCTTTGGAATCTTTTGTCTGTGTTTGTGTTTGTGTTTGTCTTTCTCTCAATCTCCCTTGTCGGGTACCCCAAGATTTTACTGACGCAGCCATCCTTCGTGACTACGGTAAATGTCTCCCCAATCAATAACCGTTCTTTGGGTCAATTAACGCCAAGATAAGGATTTGATGAAAAATCGATCAAAACATTTGGCACGCAGCTACATTTAGCCATTAATTTAAGCAACATTTTTTATATTTTTTACCACTGCCACAAAGGCAAGGATCGTTACGTCCAATATAAGAAGATTGAACAGGCGTTTGTTTTATCGTTTTGTCAGTCGCTGTTATTTCCCCTATTTCACCGGCAAACTGCTGTATATTTTCCACTATAGTTGGCAGTAACTCTAAGCACGACCATTCAGCATACATCTCAATGTCGTCTTCGTTTACTTCCGCCGTAATTCCCTGTTTGATTTCATCAATGAACTCGATATCATCAAAATCATCATCTACTAGAAATTGAATAATCTTGAAGCTCTTATCGATTGTTTCTATCTCTCGGTTCGCTTTTCTGGCAACAAGCTCACTAGTCCATAATTCCGACCGTAATTCCAATCCCAAAAAGAACCCCCAACTCCAATCCTTCAACGTATCAAACAAATCCAGAGTCATTTGTTTTGGGTCGTAAGGAAAATGAAGGTTACCTTTCAGATGCATTGTGTTGTAATGATTGTAAGCATTTAAGAGTTCTTCAAGCAATTTTTTCATCGACTCAATAGATACGTATTCATGACGCTCATCATCAAGGATAATCGGTAGCCATTCATTTGGCATTATCAGTTCCGGTGTTATTACCACTGCGTATAATAGTCCTTGTATCTCTATTGGATTTAAACATTCCTCCCTAGGATCAATATCTTTTAGCAAAAGAGATAATTTCTTTTGAGTCTTTTCACTTAACATTTTTCTAATGGCTCTAATTTTTGTATCGACAGCGTTACATTATTATATGCATGTAAACAATGCATAAAGATGCCTGGCATCGCAATGACCACAATTGGCCGACTGCTGCTCGACTATCCATAAATTTCTTGATTTCCAATGACGACTTTCACTTGGCATAGCCTGTATTTTCTTTTTTAACAGGGTTATTTTGCTTGATGGTAATAACGCTGACGGTGTCCTGTCGGAATTTTGGAATTTATAACGGAAGAAAAACCGTCAGAACC
>JBAXUR010000216.1:0-3404 GCA_037129595.1 Methylococcaceae bacterium
GAGTCCGTTGGCATCCACCTTGATGATATTTAAGGTGGCTCCAAGACTTTTTAAACGCCGGGCGGGTTCTGTAATGGAAGGGTGTTCAATAGCAGAAATAGCGAGCTTGCCTTGGTGCGGCAGCTTTGCCAAGGCCAGGGCGTTGGACTCGGTACCTCCGCTGGTAAAAACAATTTGCGAGGCTGGGGCATCAACCAGCGCCGCAATTTGCTCGCGGGCACCATCAATGGCACTGCGGGCGATTCTGCCATGACGATATAAACTGGACGGGTTACCGTAGAACGATTTTAGGTAAGGTAACATGGCTTCCAGCACCCGATCATCGACGGGTGTTGTTGCATTGTGATCAAAGTATATCATTCAGGTTAGACATCAATTCCGGGTGGCGATGTATTTCAATAACTTGCTGAGTGTCTTGGTCTTGTTTTTTGGCAATTTCCTGAATACGATGTTTTTCAAGTAGTTGAGCCAGGGTAATGCCTTTTAAATAATCCCTGATTTGGTCACTCAAGCCCATCCAAAGGTCGTGAGTCAAGCACGCTTTTTCATTTTGGCAATTGGCTTCACCACCACACTTGGTGGCATCAATCGGTTCATCAACAGCCGCAATAATGTCAGCGATATTGATTTCATCCGGGCTGCCAGCCAGAGAATAGCCACCACCGGGTCCACGAATGCCTTTTACCATATTGGCACGACGCAAGCGTGCAAATAATTGTTCCAGATAAGACAGCGAGATAGTTTGACGGGCAGCAATATCAGTTAATGTCACCGGTTTAAGTTGGCTGTGAAAAGCCAAATCAAGCATTGCCGTTACCGCATAACGGCCTTTAGTAGTTAAGCGCACAATAGAATCCCTAAGAAAAATAAGTATATTACCATAACTATACTTAACCCACCAAAATAGTCAACTATTATTCTGTTCGATAGTTAAGGTATTTTGGGTGTTACATCCACTCATTCTAGCTCTCCTGCAAAGGAAGGGAGTCAGGTGTATAGGTTATTACCTGCGGATGACTAAAGATGATTCATTTTCTTTGATTATCTTGAGACATCCTTAAAATACCCCTGAGTATGTCCAGTTCTTTAATATCCAGTTGTACGCGATTATAAATTCTCCTCAAGCGACGCATGATGGATTTTGATTTATCAGGGTGCATAAAGCCAATATCGGTTAATGCCTCGTATAAATGCGTGTAAAAAGATTCCATTTGTGTGGCGGTAGCTTTGGGGATTTTGCCTCTGTCGCCAATAATGATGGCTTCTTGCTGGCCGGCGGCGACAAATAACTCATAACAAACTACTTGCACGGCGGCGGCTATGTTTAAAGAGCTGTATTCGCTGTTGCAGGGAATACGCAGCAGAAAATGACATAAATCCAGCTCATGGTTTTTTAACCCTGAATTTTCACGGCCAAAAATAATAGCAACTTTATTGTCGGGTTCAGTAATCGCAACTTTATCAGCGCATTCTCGGGGTGTCATTTCAGGCCAGCTAATGGTTCTGCATCGTGCGCTGGCACCTATGACCATTTGACAGTCAGCAATGGCTTCTTGCAAGCTGTGACAGACGGTTGCCTTGGCTAAAATATCATCCGCACCTGATGCTCTTGATGTTGCGTCTGCACTGGGAAATATTTTAGGCGAAACCAGCCAGAGATTAGCCAGATTCATGTTTTTCATGGCGCGGGCAACCGCGCCAATATTGCCTGGATGCGTTGTTTCGACCAGAACAATTTTTATATGTGACAGCAACGGAGTCATCCTTCGTTAAAAATAAGCCAAGTTTACCAAAAGATTTGCTATCATTGTGCTTTTATCTGCTCATTGTAAATTCCGCCTATGCAACCCATGTTAAATATTGCCGTCCGTGCCGCTAGAAGCGCAGGCGACTTAATCCTTCGTTCAGCCGAGAATGTTGGCCGCCTGCACGTCGACGAAAAAGGTAAAAATGATTATGCCAGTGAGGTTGACCGTATGGCCGAGCGGGAAATTATTAGCATCATCAAGGCAGCTTATCCTGAACACGCCATTTTGGCAGAAGAAAGTGGCGAACATCAAGGTAATGACTTTGTTTGGGTGATAGACCCGCTGGATGGCACCACTAATTACTTGCATGGATTTCCTCAATACGCGGTTTCCATTGCCTTAAAGCATAAAGGCAAGCTGGAAGTTGGGGTCGTTTACGATCCTTTGCGTGATGAATTATTCACTGCCAAACGGGGTGGTGGCGCTATGTTAAATAATCGTCGCCTGAGAGTAACCAATCAAAACAGCTTAAAAGGCGCGTTACTTGGAACGGGGTTTCCTTTTAAAACCGATAAACATCTTGATGCTTATCTGGGCATGTTTCGGTCATTAACGACAGAGTGTGCCGGGATTCGCCGTGCCGGTGCCGCCGCGCTTGACTTGGCTTATGTTGCCGCTGGTCGATTGGATGGTTTTTGGGAAATCGGTGTCATGGAATGGGATATGGCGGCCGGTATTTTGCTGATAAAAGAAGCCGGCGGCGTTATTACCGATTTTTCTTTTAATGACAAGTACCTGGAATCAGGCAATGTCATTGCCGGTAGTCCAAAAATGCACCAGCTCATGTATCAACTGATTGAACCCCACGTGACCAATAATTTGAAATAAGCGCTTAAACTGCCGCTTATAGATTTTCAGATAAATAATTTCGATACTAACGGATACTATCCCTTTAAGGGATGGTATCCGTGTGAACTAAATCTTCATGTAAGGTAACTTGCAATAAATACCCTACAATCATTGCCTGACTCTGGGAGTGGTAGGGTGCGCATCGCGCACCTATTGGTTTCTTTCTCTGGCATGTTTGTGGTGCGCGATGCGCACCCTACTTAGCTAAACTAAACAGTAGTATTGCGAAACTTGGCGGGTGTTATTTATTGCGAGTTGCCTAATGGAAGTTTAATTTCTGAAAGACTATAGTTCCCTGTTTCATGCGCATTAGCCAAAGACTATTTACCACGAAGACAATCAGAAGTAACGTTGTGTCTTCGTGGTGAATATTAAATTAAAACAACTCCAACGCCAGCATGATGGCGTCTTCGCGGCCATTTTCGGCTGGGTAATAGCCTTTTCTAATGCCTATTTCATTAAATCCTATATCTTCATAGAGCGCAATAGCGGCTGTATTGGTGGGTCTGACTTCCAGAAAAACGGTTTCTGCCCGTCCACGGGCAAATTCGATCAAGTGTTCGAGCATTTTACGACCGATACCTTGTTTCTGCTCGGCAGGATCTACAGAAATATTAAGTATATGAGCCTCACCAACTGCCATTGAAAGCAAGCTATAGCCCAATACTTTCCCGTCTAATTCACATACCCAGCAACTATAACCCGCTTTAAAGCAGTCGGTAAAAATGTCTTCTTCCCAAGGAAAGT
>JBAXUR010000217.1:0-3403 GCA_037129595.1 Methylococcaceae bacterium
ACAAGGATGAATGTTTTTGCTACGGAAAAACAGATGGTTGGGCTGGGCCCTTACGCTCAACCTAATATTAGTGGAGGTCAAATTGAATCATTTAACCTATTTAATATTAATTAAAACTAACAAGTAGTTCGTATAAAATACGAGCCTTCAGCGTGGCGATCTATCAAAGACAGTGCGCGATAAAGTCAAAGAAGCCAGCCGCGAACTGCTGGCTGAAATTTTGAGTTTGATTGCACCGCTGGATCAATGGACAGAAAAAGAACAGACCCAAGCAGAAGTGAAGACTTTTATCCTGGATCATATTTATCAAACGCTCCCTGAACCACCTTATACCTCTGATGACAAACAGAATGTTGCAGGACTTGTGTACCAGCATGTTTGGCAGCAAAGTGTGAGTGGCAGATTTTCCGGGACGATATAACGGGTGTCCACGGGCAATGTATCCGGATTTTGGGGTTGACTATACTGTTCTTTTATAAGTTTGTTAGCTCTGTTCTTTTATAATAAAGTTAACAGTGGGTGATGTCAGCGTATTAGTTGATCTTTTTTAATTATATTCATAATAGAGTAGCCATGAAAATTCGTGTTATTAAAAAAAAATTATCAAATCCTCGTGTTAGAAGGCGATTAAAAATTGGTCTTTCTGTTTTTGGTGGCGCGATTATGATGGTTGTACTGTTTAAGGTTGTCTACGATATTGGTTATTTTGATGCGCAGTCACTTAAAAATGCCAATAACGCCGAGCTAATTCATACGGATGATCGAGTACTCACAATGGAATCGGCTCAGCATATTGTGTCTGGAGCGCTAAAAGAAGACTTTAATAACCCAAAAACAATTGTACAGACGATTGTTAATAACGATAATAAACTGTCAACCATCATTATAGAAAATAATAAGGTTAAAAAAATTGCGTGGATCATCAATATGCGTTTGTTTTTTACCGGCGATCTATTCAATGACGAAGGCATTAATTTAACCGAAGGTATCGAACGTCAACACAATGAGATCTTTGCACGATAAATGGCAGGGGGCTGAATAGATACAACTGTTTGTATTTAAAAAACGTGCATTGGGTTCAATCGGGAATGAAATAAATCAAGGAATTTAACAAGATGAAATTAAAAGAAAAAGAGGTTGAAATCGGGTACTTGTATTTAACCGGTGCAAATCAATATCGTGCAGTGCTGGCGATGAAAGGTGAATTTATGATTTATGCGCCCGGTTTGGAAGGGGCTGCACCATTAAATCTGACTTCTACAAAAATGCCCTTTGAAAATCAGCCCTTCAAGAAGTGTCAAATCGTTACCTTTGCCAAAAAGGATTATCAAGTATTTGACTTTAACGGCACTGAAGCTATCAAACATAAATTGAATGAATTACAGCTGGCAGAAGTCAGTGCGCAGTGTAATGCCAAGTCAGCTATTGCTACTTTGTTAGCCGAATAAAACACATTAATCAATCTTAAGATCATGAAAACAACAGCAAATGACCTAAAAATAGTATTGCAAAACGCTTTGCTCTATGACGGCAAAATGGAATATGAGTTATATGAATATGAATTTGAAGAGTTATTGGACGAATTATTAGCAACCCTGATTAAAGATAAAGATGACTTCCTCTTTGCAATCACGACGCATAAAAATGATATAACGGGTATAGAGGATACGGCAATGGTTTTAATTGACGCATCAGGTAAAGCGCATATCAATGAATTGGCGAGGGATAAACTAAAGGAAGTGTGGCAAGATGATTATCAACGCAGGATGACAAAATTAATTCCCGACTTTTCCAAACAATTATATAAAGGCGACATTCCAATCACTGGCATTAAAACTGTCGTGTCTGCCAAATCATAACGTAATTCTTCAGTCCCCCTCTTTGAAAAAGAGGGGTTAGGGGAGATTTTTAAAATAAATCCCCCTCAGTCCGCCTTTTTCAAAGGGGGAGGCCAATAATTACATCATAACAACATTAAAAAGGTAAATGCCCAATGAACACGGAAGCAGATTTAATAAACTCTTTAGACGATGCTCAAGGAAGAAATCCTCTTGAATTTCCATTTGGATTTTATATTGAAGACGATCACGAGCAGAGTGCGGGTGGCAGTTTCTTTTGGTATAAGACTGAAAAAGAGATGCAACAAGCGATTAAGAATGATTTTATCAATGTGCTTTTTAATGGTGCCAGCGATGATATAGCAGCCGTTAAAGCAGAAATTGCCAGGTTCATTGAGCAGTCGACACCCCATGCTGAGGGTGATGATTTGCTGAATAGTCTGAATTTGGTTTTAAGAGAAATTGAATTACGACTCCAGTTTATGGGCTCTTTTGACGATCTCTGTAAAAGCAAAAATGAGTGGGCGAAGTATTTTCGAGAGTCCTACCGTGAAGAGTGTCTTGGCGATATAGAGGATATTTCTTCAAAAAAACTACAAAGCTCAATCAAGAAAAGCGAGCAAGATGATTTTGCAGATTTTGTCTCTGATTATTTTATTTAGTGCCATGAATAAAATTTTGTTAATGCTCCTGTTACTCCCGTTAACATCAATGGCTGCCGATAAACCGTGTTCCGGAAACAAAGGCGCAACATCGCATTGTGAAGAGACTCAAGGGGTTGTTGCCGGGCAATCTTCCGAGTATCAAAGACTATTGGCGCTTGCCGAACAGAATGTAGCCAAAATAAAAGCACAATCAGATAAAAACGTTACAGCAATAAAAGCACAGTCGGATAAAAATGTGGCGGCAATAAAGGCGCAGTCAGAAAAAAATGAGGCGTCAATAAAAGCGCAGCACGAACCAGACCCTGCAAAAACTAAGGCTCAACTTGATCTAAACGGGTTAAGTACCCAGGAACAATTAGATCGTAATGCGGCAATTACTAAAGAACAACTTGAGCGCAATGCGGCAAGCACCCAATTACAGCTAGAACAAAATGCGGCAAGTGCCCATGTAAATTTACAGAAATAATCCGAAGGGATTTATTTGAAAATCTCCCCTAACCCTTCTTTTTCAAAGAGGGGAACTGAATAGTTATAATTTTTTTATTGCCTAATAACCACGTTAAATAAACACCAATCGTATGCTAACCATAGAACAAATAATTGCAAAATTAAACACCGATAATGATTCGGTTTTTCCACGGGAAGCGTTGCAAGATGCTGTTTTGCAACAGAGTGCAATCACGCCTTCGCTTTTAAGCATCATTGATGAAATTGCCAATAACCCCCAATTGGATGAAGATACGCCTGCCTTTATGTATGCACTCTATCTGCTTGCGCAATTTAGGGAAAAGAGAGCCTACCCAATTATTGTCCGGTATTTTGGTCAACTTGGACTTGAGGATGATGCCTTAGATCCAACAGGAGATTTGGTTACAGAGGATTTGAATAGTATTTTGGCTT
>JBAXUR010000218.1:0-3394 GCA_037129595.1 Methylococcaceae bacterium
GGAAAAGCCGCTGAAAAAAATGTATTGGAAGGTGAATTTCACAAAGACCAGTGAGTCAGTTACTAAGGTACAAGGTACAAGGGTTAATCTTTTGAACCTTGTACCTTGAACTTTGAACCTTTGTGTTAGCTGTTGGTTGCGCTATCGTCGGTTGCACCGGTATTTTTGTTTAGCCCTGAGTATGCAGGGCACCAGCCTGAAAATCCGGTTGCAGCAAGCACCATACCAATCACTAATAAAGCAATTGAGGCTGTAAAAATTGAAATGGCAATTAACGCGGCACCACTGTACAAGCGGTATTTCTTTTCTTTCTCGCCAACATTATGTTCAAATTTCAGCATACGTTTAAAATCAAAACTCATCTTAATCCCCTTCTGGTTAATTGTTATTATTAAAGTGATGGCTTGTTAGCCATTAGAATTTTGAACAATATACACAGCTCTAAAAATTGTGCAAGCGATAACACATGGATATTACAAAAATTATAGACTCTCTTAATGATGCTCAGCGACAGGCCGTTACTGCACCGTCTCAAGCCATGTTGGTATTGGCAGGGGCGGGCAGCGGAAAAACTCGGGTATTAGTCCATCGTATCGCCTGGCAGATGCAGGTAGAAGGCATCTCAGCGCAAGGTATTTTGGCGGTAACATTTACCAATAAAGCTGCACGGGAAATGCGCGGAAGAATTGAGGATTTACTGCAAGTCCCTGCCCATACGATGTGGATAGGCACTTTTCACGGAATAGCACATCGCCTGTTAAGACGGCACGCAATTCAAGCGAAATTACCGGAGACTTTTCAGGTCATGGATTCCGGTGATCAGTTAAGAGTGATCAAGCGGCTGTTAACTACGCTTAACTTTGACGATTCCAAGTGGCCGCCACGGGAGGTTCAATGGCATATTAATGCACAAAAAGATGAAGGTATCAGGGCGCGGCATACCGTCGAGACCGGCGATCTTCATCAACGGCAAATGCTAAGGCTATATCGGGCTTATGAGGAGCTTTGTGACCGCTCAGGTTTGGTGGATTTTGCCGAGTTACTGTTACGTGCACATGAGTTATTACGCGACAATCAAGACGTGCTGGCTTTTTATCAGCAGCGTTTCAGACAGGTTCATGTTGATGAGTTTCAGGATACCAACACGATTCAATATGCCTGGTTGCGCTTATTAACGGATGGTCGGGACAACCTGTTTGTAGTCGGCGACGATGATCAGTCTATTTACGGCTGGCGGGGTGCCAAAATTGAAAATATCTATAACTTTCAAAAACACTACCCGAATCATCAAGTCATTAAGCTGGAACAGAATTATCGCTCTACAGGCACGATTCTTAAAGCGGCCAATAAAATCATTGCCAATAATGCCGGACGCATGGGCAAAGAGCTATGGACCAATGCGGGTGAGGGCGATTTGATTTCTTTGTACACGGCTTTTAATGAGCAGGATGAAGCTTATTTTGTGGTCGAGCGCATTAGAGCCTGGATTAAAGACGGTGGCTTGCGCAGTGATGCCGCTATTTTATATCGCTCCAACGCCCAATCCCGTCAGTTTGAAGAAAAGCTGATGGCCACAGGCACACCTTATCGTGTGTATGGCGGGTTGCGCTTTTTTGACCGGGCTGAAATTAAAAATGCCTTGGCGTATTTACGGCTTATGTCCAATCGTAATGATGACGCCTCCTTTGAGCGGGTTATTAACACACCAACGCGTGGCATAGGCGCTAAAGCCATCGACGATATACGGTGTATAGCCCGTGATCAGAGTATTTCATTGTGGGCAGCCGCTATTGTGCTGATAAATCAGCGAACCATGACGGCACGCGCAACCAATGCTTTAATTGGTTTTTTGGAACTGATTAAAGCATTGGGCAAAGATGCGGAAGAACTAGAGCTTTATGAAAAGGTTAAATTGGTTGTCGAAAAATGCGGACTGGTTGAGCTCTATCAGAAAGAAAAAATGGATAAGGGCGAGGAGAAAATAGAAAACCTTGAAGAATTAGTCAACGCGGCGCGACTTTTTGATTTCGATCAGGACAATGAAGAAAGCCTGGGTGAGCTGGATATGTTCCTGGCACATGCAGCCTTGGAGTCGGGCGATAGTCAGGCGGATGATTTTGATGACTGTGTGCAACTCATGACTATCCATTCAGCGAAAGGCCTGGAGTTTAAACTGGTTTTTCTGGTAGGAATGGAAGAGGGTTTATTTCCGTCACAGCAGTCTGTTGATGATGTGGCTCGATTGGAAGAAGAACGTAGGCTTTGTTATGTGGGTATGACCCGAGCTATGCAGCAACTATATTTAACGTACGCGGAATCCAGACGTTTATATGGACGTGAAAGTTATCCACGGCCGTCCCGATTTTTGCGCGAAATTCCTGCTGAGTTTATCCAGGAAGTGAGGATGCGTGCCACCATCAGTCGTCCGGTTACCGCAGTAAAGCCGAAAGCCATATCGCTACAAACAGCAGGAAGCTATATGCTTGGCCAAGATGTCAGTCATGCTAAATTTGGTGAAGGTGTGATTTTGCAATTGGAGGGGACAGGTGCGCAGGAAAGAGTGCAGATTAACTTTAAACAAGTTGGTGTTAAATGGCTAATGGTGGCCTATGCCAATTTGGAGGTAGTGTAAGAATAACAACTTGGGTGGGTCGGTGATAGTGTCAGTCAATATAAGATAGAGAGGTCGGGTTAAGTTTAATTAACCCGACGACTATTGATATAGTGTTAACCGTCAACAGCATGAGCGATTCTGCACTCGTCTTGTAATCCAAGTGCAGAATCAATCTATATTAAGGCGTTAAACCTTGTCCAATGACAATCACTTTTAACGCATTAGTGCCACCTTCTATACCGGTCAAATCACCTTTAGTGATAATATATTTATCACCGTCTTTTGCTTTGTGCCATTTTCTAAGCTCTTTAACAATGCTGCGATTAACTTCAGCATGATCATTATTGCCTTGAAGCTTAAAATACATAGGAAAAACACCTCGAAAAAGGGTCACTTTACCCAGTGTTTTTTCTTGGCCGCTTAATGCAAAAATAGGCATTCCAGAACTGATTCTGGACATCCACAGAGGAGTTGAACCAGATTCTGTTAACGCTACAATACCTTTTATATTGGCATGGTTGGCCATATACATGGCTGACATGGCAATGGCCTCATCATCACGCTCAAAGTGTTTAACATTGATACGGTGATCAGATTCACGAACGCTGCGTTGCTTTTCTGCTTCTATACAAATCCGATGCATTGCTTCAACTGCTTTTACCGGATAATTTCCGGATGCTGTTTCTGCCGACAACATAATGGCATCAGTTCCGTCATAAACGGCATTGGCAACATCGAACACTTCAGCCCGGGTAGGGATTGGGTTTTCGATCATGGACT
>JBAXUR010000219.1:0-3383 GCA_037129595.1 Methylococcaceae bacterium
GTTGCCAAGCCTTCTTGTTTGTCGTCTTTCCAATTGATTTCTGATTCTTTCTGCCCATTTTCAAACCAGTTGATTGTCAAGCCCTCTTGTTTGTCGTCTTTGTAATTGCCTTCTATTTCTTTCTGTCCATTTTCATACCAATCAGTTGCCAAGCCTTCTTGTTTGTCGTCTTTGTAATTTCTTTCTGCTTGTTTTCGTCCATTTTCAAACCACCAGGTTGTCAAGCCTTCTTTTTTACCGTCTTTGTAATTGATTTCTTCTTGTTTCTGTCCGTTCGGATAAGTTGTTATGTATACGCCAGTAAATGGCGTAGTTTCGTTTGGAATATAGGTTAATCCATTCCGTTCTTGTATTACTGTTGTTTCTTTCATCTTGTTGACTCTCCTCACTCAAAATAAATATTAGAAATTAATTGTAATTGTAATTGTAATTGTAATTGTAATTGTAATTGTAATTGTTTGACATTAAGCAATAATTTATTTTGCACCGATGCCGGTCGGGGTTTGTAACCCCGAAAGTAAAAAAACCTACATAACACACAACACACCACAACAAATAACAACTATAAAAATCAATTGCTTATAGATATTTTTATTTATTGTCATTTATGTCAATTATGTAAATCGTCGTAAATTGTGTAGGCAATTGGGACAAAATTAACACAATTATTCTAAAAACTATATAATTAACCCTAGAAAAAAAACGGGCTTGCAGGTGTACCACCACCAAACAAGCCCTACCGATTCACTTAACAGACGGGTTAAGCAAATGGCTAACAACATCATATCAAAAAGCCGATTGCTATCCTATAGGAGCAGCAATTATGGCCAGTATTAAAATCCGCACCGCTAAAGATGGAACACCTCGTTATACGGCAGTAATTCGCCTTAAGGGTTATCCACCACAAACCGCAACTTTCAGACGTAAAACCGATGCGAACAAATGGGTTCAAGACACAGAATCGGCTATGCGGGGTGATCGTCACTTCAAAACTGTTGAAGGCAGAAAGCACACTGTAGCCGAAATGGTTGACCGCTATTTATCGGTCGCAAAACTTACCCAAGTACAGGATGAACACACCGGACTTCATTTAAGGCGATGGAAGGATGAAATAGGCTCTATGACATTGGCAAACTTAAATGCCGATGTGATAACCGGGGTTAAAGATAAACTCCTTGGTGAAGTGGTTAGGGGCAAGTTAAGGAGTCCTACAACGGTGATCCGGTATATGGGCTCATTCAGTACCTGTTTAACAACGGCTGTTCGGGATTGGGCATGGCTTGAAGATAGCCCGATGCGGAACATTAAAAAACCCAGTGCAGCCCGTGGGCGTGTTCGATTTTTGGATGATAGCGAGCGGGAACGCCTTTTAATTGCCTGTAAAGAGTCCAAAAATAAGCAACTTTACTTATGCGTAGTCCTGGCGATTAGCACAGGCATGAGACAAGGCGAACTTTTTAACCTGGCATGGGCAGATGTAAATCTGAAAGAGAATTTCCTCATTTTGCACCAAACCAAAAATGGCGAAAGGCGGCGTGTTCCGTTAGCCGGGGTTAGCTTGGAACTGTTACGCGAACATGCCAAAATACGGCGGCTTGATACTGATTTACTATTCCCAAGCAATCGGAACCCGTTAAAACCCGTTGATTTAGAGCTCCCCTGGATAGAAGCAAGAAAACAGGCAAAGCTTGACGATTTTCGCTGGCACGACCTGAGACATTGCACGGCTTCTTATCTTGCCATGAACGGCGCAAGCCTTGCCGAAATTGCCGAAGTGCTGGGGCACAAAACCTTAAGCATGGTTCGACGTTATGCGCATTTATCAGATGGCCATGTTTCAAACGTGGTTGCCTCGATGAATGAAAAAATCTTCGGGAGTGCTTAATGGTCATGGAAATAGAAAAGCTTTATTTCTCATTTGACCAGTTGGCGGCTCATTGGGCTATTCCCCTTGAAGATGTCCTGCAATTAGCTTTAACCAATCAATTAAAAATCATTGCACAAGCAGACTGGGAATATCCGGCTGCACAGGTTATCCAAAGGGGCGCACACACACCGATAAACGTTGAAGAAGTGGCCAACATATTTTACGCGCAAGAACCCTTTACGCTTGTTGGCTTTGCAGATAATTCGCATGATGGGATTCTCAGAGGCGACCAGTGCAACATTACGTTTTATCCTGGACTTAGCCGTTTGATTGTCGATGCTACCGAAGTAAAAAGATTTGAAGGTGGGCAGTCTCAAGTAAAAGAGAAAGCCGTCATAATGAAAAAAATGCAAGACTATAAAGATCGTGATAAAGATGCCGCTCTTTGGTTAAGTGATGTTAAGCCGGACATCGGGACTATGACAATTTCAGAAATAAAAAATACACTGAAAATCAGAAACAACAGTTTATGGGGCAAAGGCTTTGAAGGCTGGAACCGTCAACAAACGGTATGGCCTAAAAAAACTAAAGGCCGAAAGCCCTGCAAGTAAATCCGTTAATTAATTACGTTAATACTGTTTTTTAAAGCCGGTTAATATCCGGCTTTTTTGTACATGCCTTATTATTCATGGTGTTAAATACTGTCAAAAAACAGTATTTAAAAAAAAACCGAATTAACCGAAATTACAGTATTTTTAAATCTTAAGAAATACGCAATTATTCACCTCAAGCCGTGGCAAGAAGCCACGGCGATTCACATAATTAATCATGAATCACAGAGGTAACAATGAAGCTTACAGACCCCGTTCAAACCGCGAACAAACCTATAAAACCCGCGAACATTTATTTCACGGTGCCACAACTTTCCAAACGACACGCAGCCTTTAGTAATGGGTGTTTGCGCTGGATTATCTATAACGCCAAAACCAATGGGCTAGAAGATAGTGGCGCACTTATAAGAATTGGCCGAAAAATCATCATAGACGAGGCATTGTTTCTACGTTGGGTTAAGGCACAGGCACAGAACGGGGTGCTTGCATGAACACTAACACTCAAACCGAACAAACAACTCAGCCAGTGATGGATGATTTAACCAAACAGTTTGCCCAGGTTTGTTTTTTATACGGCGGCATAATCAACCATGACAAAGTATCAAAAGACACTGAAATAAGCCGGTTCAGGTGGCTTGCCGATGAAGCGACAAATCTTGCGGATTTAGCTATGCGAATTTACACCGAAAGGGGGTGTTAAATGACCTCGCCTACACACTCCGAAGAGTTGGCAACCCTTACCGATTTAGAAGCCGCTTTCGATGATGTTACTTTTGATGTTAACCGGATCGTTAAATTTGGCATTGGAATTGAAGTTAATCTGGCTGGCCATCGGCTCCGTTGGCTATCTGAGGACTCCAACCAACTGGCAAATATTGCCAGAAAGTTATGTCATTTAATCAATC
>JBAXUR010000022.1:0-37785 GCA_037129595.1 Methylococcaceae bacterium
TGCCTTTTGCACTGGTCGGTGGTATCTGGTTACTGTGGTTTTTGGATTACAACGTCAGCGTGGCGGTCGGTGTCGGCTTTATCGCCCTGGCTGGTGTCGCGGCAGAAACCGGCGTGGTGATGTTGATTTATCTGGATCATGCTTATCGAGAAAAGCAACAGCAATGCCTTGACGCAGGGCGGTCTTTCACTGAGGACGATCTTTACGCCGCACTGATGACTGGCGCAGCCGAACGCCTGCGTCCCAAAATAATGACGGTCACCGCCATAATGGCAGGGCTTTTGCCTATTCTGTGGAGTACCGGCACCGGTTCCGAAGTCATGCGCCGCATCGCTGCGCCCATGGTCGGAGGTATGGTGTCATCAACCCTGTTGACCTTGATCGTCATTCCGGCACTTTATGCATTGTGTAAACAATACGCCATTAAAAATAAAATCCGTTGAAATCCGTATCATCTGTATCATCCGTGTTCTATGATCGAAGCCACCTAAAGCGGGCATAAAACCACGAAGTTTACGAAGAATCCAAGCCAAAAACTTCGTGTCTTCGTGGTGTAATTAAGTTATCAGGATTAAACCGTCGGACTTTTTGCTAAAGGTGTAAGAACGGTATTTTGTGGTGGTTTACTGTTATCCATTTCCGGATAGTCCAATGTGTAATGCAGGCCACGGCTTTCTTTACGTTGTTGTGCGCAGCGAATAATTAATTCGGCGACGATGACCAGATTACGCAGCTCCAATAAATCACTGGTAACCCGGAAATTACCGTAATATTCGGCGATTTCTTTTTTAAGTAATTCCACGCGACTCATTGCCCGACTCAGGCGTTTATCGGTTCTGACGATGCCTACGTAATCCCACATAAAATGGCGCAATTCGTCCCAGTTGTGTGACACAACGACTTCTTCGTCGGAGTCGCTGACTTTTGACTCATCCCAGTCCGGTATTTTTGGGGTCGGTGGAATGTTGGGGAGTTTTAGTAAAATATCTTCGCAGGCGCGTTCAGCAAAAACCAGGCATTCCAGCAAGGAGTTGCTGGCCATGCGGTTAGCGCCGTGCAGGCCGGTGCTGGCCACCTCGCCAACGGCATAAAGGTTTTTGATGTCAGTACGGGCATAGCTGTCCGTTAACACGCCACCACAGGTGTAATGCGCCGCCGGTACAACGGGAATAGGTTGTTTGGTGATGTCGATATCAAAGTCGAGACATTGTTGGTAAATCGTAGGGAAATGCTCGCGTATAAAATCCTCTGATTTATGACTGATATCAAGATAAACGCAGTCTATACCGCGTTTTTTCATTTCATGATCAATGGCTCTTGCAACAATATCCCGTGGCGCTAATTCGCCTCGCGGGTCAAAGTTTTGCATAAAAGAGGAGCCATCAGCCAGAACCAGTTTGCCGCCTTCACCACGTAATGCTTCGCTGATAAGAAATGAACGGGCTTCGGGGTGATAAAGGCAGGTGGGATGAAACTGCATAAACTCCATGTTATTGACGCGGCAACCCGCACGCCATGCCAAGGCAATACCGTCACCGGTCGAGCTATGCGGATTGGTACTGTAAATGTAAGTCATGTTGGCACCACCAGTCGCCAGCACCACCACACGCGCCGTCATGGTTTTAACGCGGCTTTTTTGGGTATCCAGAACATAAGCGCCCACTACTTGCTTGACGGCCTTATCACCCGCAGGAGTGGGTGCGGTAATTAACTCGACAACACTATGATGTTCGAATAATTCGATGTCGGGATGTTCCTGCGCACGCTCAATTAGCGAGAGCGATACGGCCTTGCCGGTTGCATCCGCAGAATGCACAACACGCCGGTGAGAATGTCCGCCTTCGCGGTTTAAATGCAATTGTGTTTCGCCTGATTGGCTTTCCTCTTCCGTAAAAACAACGCCTTGTTCGCGCAGCCAATCGATGGAGCTTTTTCCGTGAGTGACGGTAAGTCTTACAATATCAGGGTTACACAGTCCGGCACCGGCATCCAGGGTGTCTTCAATATGCGATTCCAGGGAGTCTTCAGCATCAAAAACAGCCGATATGCCGCCTTGCGCATAATAGGTACTGCTGGAGGTTAGCGCAAATTTTGATAATACGGCAACGCGGATTGAGTGGTCGGCCAGTTTAAGCGCTAAAGCAAGTCCAGCGCCGCCACTGCCAATAATAAGAACGTCATAATTTTTTGAGTCTGGCATAGTGATTAGTTTATTAACACCCACAGGGCAAAGTGTAAAAAAGTTTCATTAACTATAATGAAGGTTGTGGCTTAGTTATCATTGTTTATGGATAATAACGCTTTTTAGAGTGATAACACAATTTTTGTACACAATAGAACTTTATGCGATTGTATTTGTCCATTCTTGACGTTAAAGAGCCGTAGTGATCAGTCATACCAAGCACAGGGAACAACTAGACGAAGATCTTGTATTGCGGGTGCAGCAAGGTGATAAATCTGCTTATGATTTTTTGGTGATTAAATATCAGCATAAAATTATTCAACTGGTGAATCGTTATGTCAAAGATTCCAGCGAAGCTCAGGATGTAGCGCAGGAATCCTTTATAAAAGCGTATCGGGCATTGGGCAGTTTTAGGGGAGACTCGGCTTTTTATACTTGGCTGTACCGTATTGCTATCAATACGGCAAAAAATTATCTGGTATCACGCTCAAGAAGAAGTGCCAGTTATCAGGTAGATATCCAGGATGCAGAAGTCTATGAAAATGCACCGCAGTTACAAGGGATGGAAACCCCCGAGCGGCAGTTATTAAATCAGGAAATAATTGATACTATTAAGGAGGCCATTGAAATGCTCCCCGAAGAAATGCGCACCGCTATTATGTTGCGTGAATTTGATGGTATGAGTTACGAAGAAATTGCACACGCTATGGATTGTCCTGTTGGTACGGTACGGTCACGCATTTTTAGAGCGCGTGAAGCAATCGATAATAAATTAAACCCTTTGCTGGAACACGGTGGTTCTTAATGTCTGAAGATTTAAATCAAAAAATATCTCAATTTCTTGATAATGAACTTGACCCTGTTGACGCGTTGTCTTTACTGAAAAAAATGCGCTCACAGCCTGAATTACAAGATAAATTGAATCGTTATGAAATGATCAGTCATGCCATGAAAGCAGATGCTTTTTTATTAACAAAAGCTGATTTTTCAACAAAATTACAGCAACAAATCCAGCAAGAGCCGGTTTATTTGTTGCCCCAACGTAAACGCTTCAAGCCAAGTCATAAACAAATGGCGTTGGCTGCATCATTTGTTATTGTTGCAGTCATTGTTGGGCGTAGTATGAATGATCCAGACCCGCATTTTAAAGCGGCATCGGCACTTCAGGTAGCGCAACAACCGCATCCCGAAAAATCTGTCAATCCCGTTGAAGTTCCCCAAAATCAACTGAACAAACGTATTAATGATTATCTTCAGGCACATAATAGTAGTGTTTATACCAATGGTGAGGCTGATTTTCAGCCTTTCGCCAGAGTCGCGACCTATAGTCAAAAATGATGAGCGTTAAGTGTTTTTTTGTGTTGGGATTCTTGTTAACAGGCAGTGTCTCTGCCAGCGAGTCCGTGTTAAATGCCCAGCAGATATTGGCGAAAATGAACCACGCCATGGACGTTTTGAACTATCAGGGAACGGTCGCCTTTTTTAAAAATGGTAAGCTGGAACCCATGAAATATGTTCATGCGGCTGAAAAAGGTGTTCAGCAGGAGCAGTTGTTATCGTTAAATTCGCCCTTGCGTGAAATTATCAGGGACGCAGATCAGGTGAGTTGTCTGTTTAAGGAAACGCAACAAACGCTTGTCGATCATCGGCCTTTTGAACATTCCTTTCTGGTTGATATGCCTAAAAATCTGGACGATATGGGAGGCATTTATCGGTTTGAGATAGTGGGTGAAGAAAATATTGCCCTGCGGCCAAGTTATATTGTCGCTATTCAACCTAAAGATAATGCTCGCTATCCCCGAAAAATATGGATAGAAAAACAACAGTTTTTGCCTCTCAAAGTAGTGGTTTATGATAATGTAGGCGTACCTCTGGAGCAGATTGTTTTTACGGATATAGAAGTTAAAAAGTCGTTGCCTTTTGTCGCTGTTAAATTTCTGAATGCCGTTTATCCAGCTCAACCTATTCAGCAGTTACAATCTTCAGATCAAGCGGCCTTTGTGGTAACTCAATTGCCAACCGGTTTTCGGGAAGCATTTTTTGCCCGTAAACCGATGCACAACGCAGAGCAGCCTGTTGATCATTTATTACTAAGCGATGGCTTTACCGCTGTGTCAATTTATATGGAAAATAAATCGGCTTTTTTGCAACCGGGTCTTCAATCAGTCGGTGCCATTAATTCATATAGCCGAACCATTAATAACTTTCAACTGACCGTAATGGGTGAGGTGCCGGCCGAAACGGTTAAATTTATTGCAGAAGGTATCAAGCTTAGGGAGTAGAGGGGTTGAGTCATCCTGCTTATGTCGGCTACAATCAACAGCGCTGACAATGAAGCATAACGAAAGTAAGGCTCTATGTGATTTACAATGGGTAACATATAATTAAAAATGTAAGCTAGTCATAAGATGAATTGATATTACCTCAAGTCCTAGTGCCTTCATTTCGGCATGGATTACCGGAATCCAGTTGCCATGAATGGTACTTGAAAAGAATTCAACCATTTGATTTATAGTATTATTTTAATAAATACCAGGTATTGTAGATTAGTACATTCTTGTGCATTGGATCCCGGCGGTCCATGCCAAGATGACGGCTTGCACGTTTTGAGCTATTTATAAGATTTGTGCTTGTCGGTATTTTTTATCATTTACCCACTACGATTTACGTAGAACCCAAAGTGTAAGGTAGTACGCAGAAAATAACCACCTGAATCAGCCTGGGTCCGACGCTTGAGCAAGGAGCGATAGGATGGGGGCAATGTCGTTAAGTTAGCGTAAGTTGTTTAAAAAACTGGAGTGTAATCGCTTCAGCTATTGCCTGTAAAAACAGCTAAAGCGGTTTTACTCCAGATTGTATGCTTAACTTAACGGCATTGGCTGGGGTATTTATTGCGAATTACCTAAGGAATGCTTATGAAATAACTTAGGCATCTCGCACCCTCTCCCTCTCCCTCTGGGAGAGGGTGGGGGTGAGGGTATATAAATGGTCAAGTTATTTTATGCACGTTCCTAAGTACTACCCACCCGGTTTGCAGTGATCTATTGGCTTGATGTGTGACCGGTATAGGTTGCAAAATTAATTGTTTTACGTAATACATCTTTTTTATCAATGTTGGAAAATGGAGATTTTATGTTTAAAAAGCTTGGTTGGTGTGTGTTTCTGGTTTTTCTTTTTAATCAAAATGTATTAGCGCAATTGCCTGACTTTACGGAGATGGTAAAGGCGAATGGTGTAGCCGTCGTTAATATCAGTACTACCCAAAAAGCCCCGCCCGAGGCGGTTGCCCAAAAAGAGCAACCCATGCCTGAAGGGATGCCGCCTGAAATGGAGGAATTATTTAAACATTTCTTTAATAATCCTGATGGTGGTGGTAATGGTGGTGGTGGCGATACCCAGTCACTGGGGTCCGGCTTTATTATTTCAAAAGATGGTTATGTGTTAACTAATCATCATGTTGTGAAAGATGCGGATGAAATCATTGTTAAATTCTCTGACAGACGCGAACTGGTAGCCAAACTCATTGGCTCTGATGCCCGTACTGATGTTGCCGTGTTAAAAGTTGAAGCCACAGATTTACCCGCTGTAACCATTGGTGACCCCAATAAACTTCAGGTCGGCGAGTGGGTTTTGGCGATTGGATCACCGTTCGGTTTTGAGCAGTCAGTCACCGCCGGAATTGTGAGTGCCAAAGGCCGTAGTTTACCCGGAGGTAATTACGTGCCTTTTATACAAACCGATGTGGCGATTAATCCGGGTAATTCAGGCGGCCCCTTGTTTAATATGGATGGACAGGTTGTTGGTATCAATTCCCAGATTTATAGTCGTACCGGTGGCTTTATGGGGCTTTCATTCTCCATTCCCATGGATGTGGTGATGAATGTTGTCGACCAAATTAAAGCCAGTGGTAAAGCGGCGCATGGCTGGTTAGGTGTTCAGATTCAGGATGTAACGCGCGAACTGGCAGAATCATTTGGCATGAAGAAACCACAAGGCGCCTTGGTATCTAAAGTGATTCCTGGTAGTCCGGCAGAAAAAGCGGAGTTGCAGATTGGTGATATTATTATTGAGTTTAATGGCCAATTGATTGAAAAATCAGGTGATTTACCGCCTATGGTCGGTATGACGCCTATTAATAATAAAGCAACGCTAAAAATCCTCAGACAAGGTGATGAAAAAACCATCAACTTTAGCATAGGACTTTTACCCGAACAGGTTGATAAAATAGCGGACACCAAAGCCGAGAAAGCTAAACCTACTAACCGGTTGGGAGTTAGCGTTACCGATTTAACCGCGGAGGAAAGAGACGTTTTGCAGGTTGTTAAAGGCGGCGTATTAGTTCAAAACGTTGCCAAAGGTGCTGCTAAAAGTGCAGGTATTCAACCGGGCGATGTTATTTTACGTATTGGTAATGATGTTATTACGGATGCTGCCGCTTTTGAAAAGATCGCTAAAAATCTACCGGCCGGTAAATCCGTCGCGGCATTAATACAACGTCGAGGTAGCCCGGCATTTTTAGCACTTAAAATAGATAAGTGATTAATGTTAAAGGTATAAGGTTAAAATGCGGCCTTGGGATGAGTAGTAATAGTTAAAAATGCATAAAAAAAACGGCGGATTGATTCCGCCGTTTTTGTTTTAAAAGTAAGGTTGTATTGCCTCTTTTCGCAAGCCAACAGATTCGCGTGTTATTATTTCACAAAGCAGTAGTAGGGTGCGCATCGCGCACCACAACCATGCCAGAGAAAGAAATCCAATATAGACTACATGTAGAAAACAATAATAGATTGTGGTGCAAATAAAGCCGTTTAGTGGATGCGGTTTTAGGTGCTCGATGCGCACCCTACTATAAATCGGGGATTTATTTATTGCGCGTTGCCTAAAGCGGTTAATCCAGTGTGACTATTTCACAAAGCAGCTTTTTTCCGCTGAGGCTTCAGCTTCTTTCAGCCGTTTTCTTAAATCTTTAGATTGGGCTGGATCACGAAAAACAGCGCCTGCATCGCCGGTCTGTCCCTTACTTAAATAAGTAAAGGTTTTTGCAGATTCAAACTCCGTAAAGGTCAATTTCTCAGCGATTTTATCAATCTTGCAACCGCAAGCATATTGCGTGATGTAAGTAAGGCCGCCATGTTGAGCTACGCAGTTTAAAACATATTCAACACGATCACGGGTAGGATAATCGTTAACCAACGTTGTTGGTTCAACAGGGGCTTGCTCAACTGTTTTTTCAGGTGTCGTTGTACAACCGGCAAGGGTTGCACTCAAGCAAAGACTTAAAATAGAGGCTGTGTAGTTATTTTTCATTGGTGTGGCTTATTCCCATAAATCAGAAAGTAAAAAAGTATGCTCGGTAAAGGGAGCGATCGATACAGCTTGGTCATTGGCAAAAGTACCGATTAAAAGCCAATGTGAGTTGTGTAATTGGTAGGCTTCGAGGGTTTGCAGGTTAGGATCAATTAGCCACAGGTGGGCAACGCCCAGTTGAGCATAAAGGGGCATTTTAACAATCCGATCCAGGCGTGCTGTTGAGGGTGATAAAACCTCACAGACCCAATCAGGAACAAGATCAAACCAGGCCGTTTTTGGCAAAATAGGCATTCTTTGTTTTCGCCAACCCGCAAGATCTGGCACTAGCACATGCGTACCCAAATGGCATTCAGGTTCGTCAATAATCCACCAACCACCAGGGCCGCCACGACCTTTTTGAAAAGGCGAGACCAATTCTGCCCCTAAAGAAGAAGAGGCGACCGCATGTTTAGGCGCGGGACGCGGATGAGTTTCCAACTGACCATTAATGATCTCGCCAATCCTGTTTTCGGGCAAATCAATAATGTCCTGATAAGTCGCTTGTTTGATGGCCAAGTTAAATATAATTCCCTCTGTTCCGTAAAAGCAATCGAGATTAAATAATTGACTCATTTTAACTGAAAAATGATTTAATGCCTTATTTGTTGGTATCGTAAGGAAACAATTATGCTTAATCAAACAAAAGTAACCGGTGTCATTCTTGCCGGTGGCTTAGCCCGTCGTATGAATAATCAGGATAAAGGCTTGGTACATTATAAAGGTAGTCCGCTGGTGAGTTATGCCATCGCTGCACTCACCGACGTTACTGATCAAATCATTATCAATGCCAATCGTAACAGAGAACACTATCAGGTGTTTGGATTACCGGTAGTTGCTGATCAAACTGACAATTTTGACGGGCCTTTGGCGGGTGTATTAACGGCAATGATTTATACAGATGCTGATGTACTGGTGGTTGTTCCGTGTGATTCGCCGTTAATTAAAGCTGAACATTTGCAAAAATTGTTAGCTGCCCGCGCAGAAAATGCGGCAGATGTGGCGGTCGCTTTTGATGGAGAGCGTTTGCATCCGGTTTTTTTAGCGATAAAAACATCACTTAAAACCAGTTTGGAAAATTACCTGGCCAGTGGTCAACGTAAAGCTGGCGACTGGCTGGAGCAACAAAAAATGGTTACAGCCGATTTTAGCAACGAACCGGAGATATTTGTTAACATCAATACGTTAACCGAATTATCAGCGCTTGAAGCTAACGATACTCGGCATCCTTCATAGAAAGTTGACACTTTTTTATCATAAATTGATTTCTTAAGCGATGGGTTTCGCGCTGCTCTACCCATCCTACTTTTGGTTATCAACTTAAACCTACCAATGGCAATGTCGGGTAGCGATAGCGTAACCCGACATAAATACTTAAAGATATTACAGACCACGAAGACACGAAGTTCACGAAGAAAAACCAAAGAAAAATATTCGTGTCTTCGTGGTGAAATGTCTTAAGTTGATGTCTTCGATGTCGGAATAAGTCCACCCAAGCGTAGCGCGTGGTGGCGTTTCCGGCAACTGGTGCAGCATGCCGGAAACGCTTATTCTAGCTGGCACTCAATCTTCATATAGAGTTTATTGAGTCAGTTTTGGCGGTGTAGGGTATTTGTAATAGCGGGTTGCACTGTCATTTTTATCGGTCAAAGTAACTTTTTCATTCACTGGCGGCTTAGTGGCTACTTTGGCGATTACTTTTTCAGTTAACGGCTTGGTAACGGTAGGAGGCGTCTTTACAGTCAGAGGTTTTGCAGCTTCAGTCACTGGTTTGGTAGCGATAGGAGGTGTCTTTACAGTCAGAGGTTTTGCGGCTTCAGTCGCCGGTTTGGTGACGGTAGGAGGCGTCTTTACAGTCAGAGGTTTTGCGGCTTCAGTCACTGGTTTGGTAACGGTAGGAAACGTTTTTTCAATCAGCGGTTTGGTTGTTTTTACCACGACCTTTTCAGTATCGGGCTTGTTAACTTTAGGCGCTACAAGAACGATAGGCAGTACTTTTTCAACCAAAGGCTTAATCACTTTAGGCGTGGCTGGTTTTGGGTCAGGCAGGCTCTTTTTTGTTTCCGCAACTAAAGCGACTGGATTAAGATTCTTGGTCTCCGCTACTTTAATAACCGGCTTAACATTTTCGGCAATGATCACGTTAGCTAGAGGCTTGATGATTTCTTTGGGTGGCTCGGTGTTGTTTATTAACGGAGACAGCACGGGCTTTAAAAACTTGATTATTTGTACCGGCAATGAGCTGGTAAAGTGATAAAGTCCGGCATTATCGCCCTCGATGTAGGCAGTCATTACGCCAAAAAAGTGATCTCCCAAGAAAAATGTAAAAGTCGCGGCACGACTGATAAATTTGGATTCAATCAATCGACCGCCTGCGCCCCATACTTGCTTGCGATGATCTCCGGTGCCCGTTTTACCACCTACCGATAAAGGTTTGCCCACAGCATCTGTGTAAATACCGTTGAGACGCCCTGCGGTTCCAGCTGTAACCACGCCAACCATTGCGCCACGCGCAACTTTAGCGATTTCTGGCGCAAAGATACGCTGACCTTGATCCGGGGTCTTATTCATTACCGTTTCATAAGGGGTTCCCTGCGCGTAATGCAAGCTCTCAAAGCGAACAGCCGGTAACCTGACACCGTCATTTAACAAAATGCCGGTGAGTTCAGCCAGCGCTGCGGGTCTATCGCCTGAGGCGCCTATCGATGTCGCATAGGAAGGGGTTAAGGCATCAAATGGATAGCCAACGCGTTTCCAGGCACTATGGATTTCTTTAAAAGCTTCTTCTTCAAGCATCGTCATGATACGTCGCTGTTGAGCGTATTTTCTATGGTTCTTAAACAGCCAACGATAGACATCCTGGCGTTGCTCATAACTGGCGGCGATAACTTCTTCACGCGTCGCTTTTGGATGCTGGGCCAAATAACCCACCAGCCATAATTCCAGCGGATGAATCTTGGTAATATAACCTTGATCCTGTAAATCATATTTCTCTATGGAATACTTGTCGTAAAGTTCATAGATATCTTCATCGACCAGCGCATTTTTGCCTAAATTGGCAGTCAGAAAAGTATTAAGTGCCGTCTCGTCACGATCAGGATAAACCGCCCGATAGAGCATGGTAAAACGTGACGGCTTGGCAAACACTCTTTTAGTCAGCATTGCCATGGCTTCTTCTGTGGTTTTGCCCCGGTATCTGACGTAAAAACGTTGTAAATAAGTACGTCCTTCGTTGTCTGCAAAACGTTCCAGATATTCTTGGCGCTTTGGGTCATCCGTGCTTTCAAGCCAACGCGCTATGCCGTCCGGTTTATAAAGATGATGATAAACAACATCCCGCATCAAGCGAATAAAGACCAGATTGACAGAATCACGCAGGGCATCGCGCACTGACATGATTTTATTATTTTCATCTTCAGTGAAATTATTAAAATGATGAAGACCGCCACCGGTAAAAAAATACTCGCCAGGCCCGGCTGAATAACGTCTGTCCAGAGCCAGATTAAGCAAATCCTCCAGATTGATTTTTGGTGACAGTTTTAATTGCTCTATGACCCATGCCGATAAAAAGTCACGGGGATGCAATTCAATTTTACTGAGTTCTTGTGCAGGACGCTCTTTATACTGCTGATAAATATCAGTAACCAGCTCCAGATAATGCACCATCGTTCTCAGTTTGGACGTGGAACCCAGATCCAGTCGAATGCCTTCGTTAATATCAAGCGGCTGGTCGTAGTTATCGGTTTGTACACGCAGAAGATTACCGGTTTTGCTCCGTTCAAACAACATTAAACTATAGACAATCGGATTAAGATCCGTGTTTTCGTTAAGCAGCCTAAAGCCCAGGATACCGGCGGCACGCGCTTGGTCGGGTTGACTGAGTTGCCTTAGCGCATTGGTAATCGCTTGCTGGGTACGGTAGTCGAGCGTGGTTTTAACCGTTAAATCGAGGCGATCCAATTCATAATTAGTCTTTACGCCCAGAACACGGGCAAGACGGCTGCGCAATACATTTTGCGTCTTTTTTTCGGTCATAAACTTGGCCGGCTCAGCAACTGACTTGGGCGGGCGAACTGAAGAGCCCTGTAAAGCCGCATCCCTCAATGCCTCACTAATAAAGCCCTGATCCGACAGTAAGCGCAAATAACTGTTGGTCAAATTTTGTAAGGCTTCATAACCACGCCCCAGCAGATAGGAGGGTCTTCTCTGTGATAATAATATACTCAACACCTGCCGGTAAGCTTGTGCTTGTTGCGGGGTAATTTGATGCGGTGGCTTAAGTGCTTCCGGACTCAGTAATTTATTGACCTCGACAAAATCAGCACCATAAAAGGCCGACAAACCATCACCCAAACCATGAACTTCGCCTAATTTTGGCGTAGCGGCAAGCGGCATGGAGTTTAAATAAGAGAGCGCAATTTCTTGCCTCATTTCCAAAGTATCAGGGCCCATCAAGTAGGCACGCACTGATGCCGTACCCATTTGACGAAATTTATCGACAATCGAATTGGTGTAACCATTCTTTGAATGACGATACTTTTCCAACTGGGTTGCCAAGGTGCTGCCACCTGGCACAGCACTGGTAGCACCCAATTTGTGCGCCATTAATTGTAGACTGGCAAAGCCCAGACGATCCCATTCGATAGCCGGATTAACCGTCGTATGATCTTCGTTAAGCAACTCGCGATTTTCTATAAACAGCAGGGTGTTTAAAATTAACGGAGGAA
Organism: Methylococcaceae bacterium; assembly: GCA_037129595.1. Lineage (GTDB taxonomy): Bacteria > Pseudomonadota > Gammaproteobacteria > Methylococcales > Methylomonadaceae > Methylobacter_C. Next base: position 12,256 of record JBAXUR010000022.1, read on the forward strand.
TGGCATTGAAATTGGGATAGCCGTAAGCAGGATACAGCGCATTAAAAACGACCTGATCGTCTTTATCGGTGATGCGAAGTCCTGCCTGGGTTTTTTCATGATAGATGTTGAACAATCCATAATCAGCCAGTTCTGCCATCATTGGCGAAAAAGCGGCCTGCGAGGTCACGCTAAAACCGGATTTTTCAAGGCGCTTAATCACCTCCGGCAATAAGGTATAACCCAATCGTTCATCGTAAGGCCCGTACTCCGGAAAACGTATTGAGGTACTGGGGCCGGAAGCCAGTTTAAAGCTTAATTGTTCACTGATTGCAGAAAGATAACGCGCTTGATAGCGGGAGGTTTGAACCTCGTCTCGCACAAGCTTGGCAATAACAAATCCAATAACGATCAATCCGACAACAATGTACACCGCTAAAAGTCGGTGAATGACTCGACTAGATCCTTGCATGATTAGCCATTCCCATTAAAATTTAATAACAACTGACTGGAGCTGTTCAGGAATTTTGTCTTTAACATTGATAGTAAAATAATTGTTATCTTATGGATTGGATTGGCGTTTAAATCGACAAGTTATAAAAACATGTCGTTATAAATAGGGTCACTAACTAAGTCATTATTATAGCAAACAATAACGTTAAAATTGAGTAGACATTAGTATCAGTCTTTATCGTAAGTTCCAGGACAGGCATAAACACTGAATTGATGACCTAAAAAAAAGAGCATTATGCCTGTTTTTGAAAGCCAAAAATATAATAATTGACTAATCCAAGCCTGCTTAAGCATTCAATTGCCGCTGTTTCCAGCATTGCCATTTTAGGGGCGTCACGTTGTTGCTTGGCAAGTTGCCTTAAATAAGGATATGTCGGCAACGTATTTACGGTAATATCACGCACTGTTTGCCGTTTAAAGTGTGTCTTCTCAGCCAGCTTTTGATAATATTTGGCGCTGCATAGCGCATTGTTTGCACCATAAAAAGCAGTGCCCAGATTCTCTGGCAATTTAATGTTCATCAAAGGGACTACCGCAGTTCTGGGAACAAAATCAGATAACGCCAAATACCCGCCCGGTTTGAGCACCCGATAAGCCTCCCTGAAAAACTGCTCACGATCCGGAAAATGAAAGATACACTCAACCGCTAAAACCACATTGAATGAGGCATCCGGATAAGGTAACTCACAGGCATTACCCTGTTGAAACTGAAGCGTATTATCCGCCAGCGGCAACACGTTTTCGCGTGCCCTAACCAACTGACGTTCATCAAGATTTAAGCCGGTTAATCGCATACCGGTATAGTGCTCATTGATATGGGCTACTGTGCCGCCAAAACCGCAACCGACATCCAGCACAGCTTGACCATTTTCAATATGTCCCGCCAGACAGACTTGCCGACTTAAATTCTCTGTTGCTTGTTCAAAATCCGCCGTTGATAATGCCGCTTGCTTGGGATTTTCCCAATAACCCCAATGCACATGTCGACCAAAGCTCTTTTCTACGGCCTCATTATTGTCTTTTAACAACGTCAATAAATAGTCAAAATAAGGCAGCTTAACGTTGTCAGCATTGACTGCATTTTGTACAGGTGGTGATTGTGTTTTATGCATGGATTACTTGAGTTATCTATTACGGGATTTAGGAGTGCTCATGAAATAACTTAGGCATCCTGTTCCCTCTCCCTCCGTGAGAGGGTTGGGGTGAGGGGATGTAAATGGTCAAGTTATTTCAGGCACGTTCCTTACTGACTATTTTTTTGTGTCTCTGATTCACGTCTATCGATAAAGTTCATTTGTAATTATTTCAGTTCCCTCTCTTAGAAAAAGAGGGGGTAGGGGAGGTTTTATTAGATAAATTCCCCTCAATGCCCTGTTTAAAAGGGGCAGGTGAATACTTACGTTTGTAGACACTGCATTAATAAGCAAGCCATCCAACTTACAAAATTTTAATGTTACATCGAAAATTCTACTTCGTAACCTGAAAACTTACGAATATTAATAACCCCTGTATCCAGTAACAGATACTGGCCTTTAACGCCATGCAGAACGCCTGAAACTTCAGGGTTCTTGTCAAAATTAAATGATTTGATTTTGACTGGGTAAGTATCTACCGGAAAATGTATGTCCACAACGGGCTCTTCGGGTAAAAATTCAATCGCCTTCGAATCAAAACGCTGAATAACGTCAGCCAGATCGGCTTTACATTGACTCATTAATTCATCGCGTTTTTTAATCAGATCTACCGACTCCACCTTGCTTTTAAGCATTTGTTGCCAACTGGTTTTATCACTGACCTGTTTGGCAATGGACACCTCAATCAAACCCGCCATATATCGGGACTGTACTTTAAAGATAGGCAATGCCTGTACGGCACCTTGATCTATCCAACGCGTAGGGATTTGTGTTTGACGGGTAATGCCCACCTTAATGCCGCTCGAATTGGCGAGATAAACAATATGCGGCTTAATGCAGAACGCCTCACCCCACGCAGGTTCCCGGCAGGTTCCGGCATCATAATGGCAGGTTTCCGGCTTCATGATACATAAATCACATTGCGCCAGCGTGATAAAACAAGGATAACAATAACCCTGATTATAACTTTTCTTAATCGCCCTATTGCAGTGGACGCAAGAAATTTTTCCTGTATACGTCAACTTGATTGACTTGCCGAGCAGTGGATTTAAAGCGATACTCTGATCACCTAACGGCAAGTCATAAGCAACCGGACTTTCCAGACGGCTGTGCATTTTTTTTAATGATCCCTGCATTCAGGCATTCCTAAATAATATAACGGTTCAGAGTATCCCTCTTTGAAAAAGAGGGGTAGGGGATGATGCCGTTAAGTTAAACATAATTGGAGTAAAACAGCTTTATAGATTTTCAGATAAATAATTTCGATGCTAACGGATACCATCCCTTTAAGGGATGTTATCCGTGTGAACTAAATCTTCATGTGAAAGAAGTTTAATTTCTGAAAGAATATAGCTGTTTTTACAGGCAATAGCTAAAGAGATTGCACTCCAGTTTTATAAATAACTTGTGCTTAATTTAACGGCATTGGCGTTAGGAATACGCAGGAAATAACTCAGGCATCTTGCTCCCTCTCCCTCCGGGAGAGGGTTGGGGTGAGGGAATATAAATGGTCAAGTTATTTCATACACGTTCCTTATGGGATATTTTAAAAATAAATCCCTTCGGTTGCCAATAACAGCAATCCTAATAATTTAAAGGTCCAGCCAGTTTTGAGGTTTTAAATAGCGCTCATAAAGAGCCGCTTCCGGACTGCCTGGCTCAGGTTGCCAATTGTATTTCCAGCGAACCAAGGGCGGCAAAGACATTAAGATTGATTCAGTTCGACCACCGGACTGCAAACCAAACAAAGTGCCGCGATCGTAAACCAGATTAAACTCAACATAACGGCCTCTACGATACAACTGAAAATCACGCTCGCGCTCACCATAAGGCGTATCTTTTCGTTTTTGGACTATCGGCAAATAAGCCTCGTTATAATGGTCGCCCACGCTTTGCATAAACGCAAAACACTGATCAAATTCCCATTCATTTAAATCATCAAAAAACAAACCACCCACGCCACGCGTTTCATTTCTATGGGGCAGAAAAAAATACTCATCACACCATTGTTTATAAGTGGGGTAAATATCCTTGCCAAAAGGCAGGCAAGCATTGCGTGCCGATGTGTGCCAATGGATTACATCTTCATTAAAGGGATAAAACGGCGTCAAATCAAAACCGCCACCAAACCACCAGATAGCAGGTGCCCCCGGTTTTTCTGCAATTAAAAAACGCACATTGGCATGTGATGTCGGCACATAAGGATTTTTAGGGTGAATAACCAATGACACCCCCATCGCATGAAACTGACGATTAGCCAGCTCAGGCCGTTTAGCGGTTGCTGAAGCCGGCAAGCTAATACCGCGCACATAAGAAAAATTAACACCGCCCTGTTCAAACACCTGACCATTTTCCAAGACGCGACTTCTACCGCCACCGCCTTCAGCTCGATCCCAAATATCTTCAATAAACCGCGCTTCCGGTTCCTCACCTTCCAGTGCTTGGCAAATCCGGTCTTGCAAGTTAAGCAGGTAATTTTTTACTTTGGTAATATCATCAGTGTTCATGAGGTGCTCGGTTGTGTTTTTAAAGGCCGGTAATCCAAAAATTCAGACTGACAATAATACCCTATAACGGCGTTATGGAGTAGACCGATGCTGCTCACAGCATTACCCAACATAGTTTTTGTAAATACAGTCAGTCAACGTTGATGGCAAGAAACCGCTGCTCTTGGGAAGCGAGTATTTCCCCTTTTTCAATGGAGGAGAGTAAAGAGGGTGCCTGAATACTGACCAAAAAACAGCGGTATCCAGAATAAAACTGCCTTACCCGGACATAAAAATTGCATACATAGAGCCGTGTAAACCTTACCATTCGTTAAAAATCGACTATTTCTCCCTAATATACGGTGCAAACTGTTTGGTAGCCGATGTAAATCACTTGGTAACCTGCGCAAACCGTTTGGTATGCGCATACCAACGAATAAAATCTTGTCTTCAACCTATTGAAAAATAAGTAAAATTAGAGCTGTAAAGATACAATGGGCAATGTATCGGGATTTTATTGCGTGGTATGCCAATACAAGGGGCAATGTACTGGATTTTATTGCGTGGTAAGTCAATACACGGGGCGATGTATTGGGTTTTTGTGTGTGGTAGCCGATTTTCTGGTCTATGTATAAGATATTAACGCACTTATTGGCTGTTTTTCAAGCTCCAGCTCTCGTTGTTATACACAAGTATGTGAGGATACCCAAAGTTCGTTATTCCTGCGGTGATTGCTAATGCGCCTACAGTGGAGGTCAGGCTTTGCCTGATTTCCACGAGGTAAACATGCACCGCCAAACTCCGGCAGGCACTTATGGATAACGACGAGAGCTGGAGCTTGGGAACAAGTAAAAAATAAATACCACAAAATTTACTTGCCTTTTATAGATAATTAAGCGCATTATTTGCAGCATACTTTTTTTGTTAGATTCCTATGCTCTCCGCATAAAGGTTTACTATCATGTCTACTTCATCCATTATCCCACGCGATGACACCAGCAAACTGGTGTTGCTTCAACAATTAAACGCCCAGCTACCCAACTATGCCAGCGCCTTGGACATCACCGAAAGCGATCTGGCTCAACTCAAGGTTGGTTTGGATTGGTTCGATTACAGTCTTAAGGCACAAGACACCACGCAAAACTATAGCCATGCACTGGTCGCTCTTAAAAATACCCTGCGTGACGGCCCCAAAAGCTCGGCTATCAATCTGCCAGCGCCGCCAGTGTTTCCGATCATGCCCGCGTCCGAGCCTTATGCCGACATCTTTGGCTTTTTGGGCGCGTTAATTACCCGCATTAAAAATCACAAAAACTACACAGACGCCATCGGCAAAGCGCTAAAGATTATTGCCACGCAAAGCCCAGGCATTGATTTTGCTTCGCTACAACCCGCATTATCGGTTGATTTTCAGGGAGGCCATCCGGTACTGCATTGGAAAAACAACAGCACTGACGCGATAGAACTGGAAGCCGATCACGGCACCGGCACTTTTAGCCTGATGACCATCCAGCAAACCCCCGGCTACCAGGATAATACCCCGCTCCCACCCTCTGGAACCGCTGTGCTCTGGAAATACCGCGCCATCTACCGTATTCGCGATGCACAAATAGGACATTGGAGCCAAGTGTTAGAAGTTGGGGTTAAGGGATGATTTAGGCTTACAGGATCAATCGAGTCTGTCTTATCGATTTTGATCATATCTTTCATTAACACCTAGAGATGTTATTTTGAAAGCCTTGACTCCATGTTTCGGCATATCCAATGAAAAACCGTAGGATGGGCTGACGCCAAGAAGCCCATAGTTGGCGAATGATGGGCTGCGCGTTGCTTAGCTCATCCTACGAGCTTGATCCATGTATTTTTTTAAATGATTTTTTCTTAGCCAGATTGGTTAACTTTATATAGGGGCAAATATTATGATTTTCGATGCTGTAGTTTCCTTGCTAACTGCTATTGGAGTTATTATCGCGGCCTTACAAATTAGGGAAAGTAGAAAACTTGCCGAGACTTCATTTGAAAATGGGCTAAATCAAGAATATCGAGAACTTGTTAGAGATATTCCGATGGACGCATTAATAGGGAATCCTATCAAAGATAAAAAGGATGGCTTACGTGAAATTATTTATAACTATCTCGACCTTTGTAACGAACAAACATATTTAAGGCAAATAAAAAGGATTAGTGAAAGTCGCTGGAAAGATTGGAATGAGGGCATAAGGGATAATCTTTCTAAACCTGCATTCAAAGAAGTTTGGGATGAAATAAAAGAAACTGCACCAACAACGTTTACTGCACTTGATTCACTTGAAAAGTCTGAATTCAAAATTGATCCAGCAAAATGGCGTTAATAAACGAGAGGTTGAAGTCCTAAGAAAAAAAGTATTCAAACGAACAAAAGCGTTCTTTAGTGGTTATATTAAGGCAAATCTAAAAAAATCCTACCTCAACTCGCTTGACAATATATTTGCCAAATTAAAATCTATTTCTACAAATATAGTTTTTCAAAATATAACTCCGACTCTCCCCGATTTTTTTTAGTAAAAAAATCACCCCATACAATAAAATCTAAGGTAACCAAAATGAAAACACATAAAATAATAACCATACTCACAATGATTTTAATGACAGGTTGCGCTGCAACCGGTGAAAACTTAAAAGGTAATGTTTATAAGGCTGGGCAAGTTAACACTGCACAAGCTGCTCGAGGTATTAAAATTGTCAAAATAATGCCAGCACAGGTGGAAGTTGATAATTCTAAACAAAAACAACAAGCCCAGGTCGGTGGTGGCATATTAGGTGCGTTAGCGGGTGGGCTAGCGGGTGGGTTTGGTGGTATTGGTGCGGGGGGCACAGCTGCTACTACTGTAGGCGGTGGCGCGATTGGTGTGGCAGCAGGATCAATGGTATCAGACAAAGTATTGGTTGAAGGTGTAACTATTGCATATTCTGAAAACGGAAAAATGTTTACATCTACACAAGTTGGCAGAATGTGCGAGTATAAGTTAGGTGATGCGGTAGTCGTAACTACTACTCAAAATGAAACCCGTATTCAGGCTAATGCAACTTGCCCAGTGGAGAAATAAATGAAAACTGTGGTTTATATTTTATTGTTTTTTAGCTGTTCAGTATATGTCGCAAAAGGAGGAGATGAGTTTTTTAGAGTAGAAGAACAAAATAAAGCTGATGCAAGAGATGCTGCTAGAGTGCAAGCTGATTATGCACGACAACAATACGACCGTAAACAGGCAGAGATTAGAGCTGACCAGCAGAGAGCCGCACAGCAAGAAAAAAAAGCAATGCAAGAAAGAGCTGAAGCAAATAGAGCAGCGGCAATCGATGCAAAGATTGCCCAAGACAAAGCTGATGCGCGAGCAAAAACTGCAAATGAGGAAAGACTGCAAGATAAAGCTAGGGCGCAGTCTCAAGAAGATGAAGAGCGCGAGTATATCAAACAACAATCAGCGGAAAAAATAGAACAAGAGGAAACAGTGACGCAACGACTTAAAGCTAAAGCTGATTTAGAAACTGCTATAGCTAACGACAGGATGAAAAGTATTGCCGCAGACACAGCTATAGCCAGAAAAAAAGAGACTACTGAAATTGATGTAATTCAATCGGGTGCAGATGTTGACCGAACAGTGGCAAAGGGTGTAGCGACCAATCTATCAGGTATAGGTAATGAAGAGTTGTATAAATTCTTGGTTGTTATTTCTTTAATTATTTTAGTTATTTTATCGGTACTAATTACATGGAGATACTATATTCGTCAGAAATTGAGTAAGAATTTGAGTTCTCCAGAAATTGAGGATACATCGTTAAAAAATTCTGTGGAGGAAGAAAAGTCAGAGGAAAAAACGAATAAAAAGGTATTGTGAAATTATATTGATTTACTTAGTATTTTTGAAAATAGGTCTGCCCCATTTATTTTAATTTTCATAATTATATACGAACGCGGGGCGGGGTTTGCAACCCCGCCCTAAACGTTTAATGTTTACCGTTATTCAAAAAATTTGCGTTAGGTATGTATAGTCGTTTAGTTCAGACAGGAGAAAACGTGAGTAACGCGGTTGCAAACCCAGTCACGCCTTGGGTTTATTTTGACTCCATTGATTTTTTTATATGTCCAGAATAAGTTATCTCACTTTAATAATAACGGTTGCCGTGCTTTCTGCCGGGTTAATTTTTTATAACAAACCGGCGGCAAACATGACCGATCCCGGTTTGCAGTTGACCGGATTTCCGTTAATTATACTTTGGCGAACGCGGGTCGGGGTTTGCAACCTTGCCCTAAACGTTTAATGTTTACCGTTATTTAAAAAATTTGCGTTAGGTATGTATAGCCGTTTAGTTCAGGCAGGGAAAAACGTGAGTAACGGGGTTGCAAACCCCGGCACGCCTTGAGGATATGGCTTTAGTATTTGGCAGTTATTTAATTGATCTCAAAGATACATGGAAAGTTTGAAATATTAGGGCGTGATACTAATACTGCTTACTTAAGTAAATTATTAAAGTCTCACCTAAAACCAAACTTATCGCGGTCACCCGTATTGAAACGAATAAAAATAACGCACTCACATCCAAATGATTTTTCAGATTGCGACTGAGATAAATCGTTCTTTTAGGTTCAATAACCCCGTAAAGCGTATTGGCTATTTATCGTCTATTATGCTATTTTGTGCTACCTATTACAGATTTGGAGATCACAATGCTCACTGTCAACATTCGCAAACAAGGTGGCGCTGCTATTATCACAATACCGCCTGACGTGTTAAGGACACTACATATCGGTGTTGGCGCAACGCTGGCAATAGAATTTGTCGAAGGTGCCGTTACGCTTCGCCCTGTCATCAAAAAAACCCGTAAGCGTTACACGTTAGCTGAGTTGTTACAAGGCGTTACACCTGAAGTTATGGATGTACTTAACAAAGAGACTGAATGGTCGCGTGAAGGCGGCCCTTTTGGCAGCGAACTAAGTTGAGCCGACATCGTATTGCCGAGCGTGGCGATATCTATTGGATTGATCCAAACCCGGTGGTGGGACGCGAGTTAAAAGACAGGCATCGTTTTGTGGTGATCACCCCCAAGGAAATTAATAGGCTAGGCATAGTCATGACCGTACCTATCACCAGTGGCGGCCTATTCGCAAGAGATTGCGGCTTGACCGTGCCTATTACAGGACACGATACAACGGGTGTTGCCGTGTGCAATCAAGTTAGATCATTTGATATTGCTGCAAGGGTTCGTGCCGGCAATGCCCGCTACATAGAAACAGTTGATACAGCAACCAGCGACGAAATTGTATCCCGTATTTTCAGCGTAATTGATCCGGAAATTTAGCACCGAGCATTGATATATTGGCGTTCAACCAGACTGAAAAATAGATACCAGCAAGTAGCCTCGATGCAGCAAAGCGGAATCGGGGATTTATCAACTCTGAATACCTCGATTTCACTACGTTACATCAAGGCTACATGCTTGATTGATTTTGACGCCATTGATTTTTTTATATGTCTAGAATGAGTTATCTTGCTTTAATAATGACGGTTACCGTTCTTTCTGCGGGGTTAATTTTTTATAACAAACCGGCGGCATACATGACCGATTCCGGTTTGCAGTTGACCGGGTTTCCGTTAATTATACTGTGGGCATGGGAGCGGCCTGAGGATTTACGCTTTATCGATACAGGCAAATTTGCGGTGGCATTTTTGGCGCAAACGCTTATTTTAAAAGACCAAAACGTCCATTTAAAGGCGCGTCGACAAGCGCTTAAAGTCTCGCCGAAAACCAAACTTATCGCGGTCACCCGTATTGAAACGATTAAAAATAACGCACTCACACCCGGCTTGTCCAAAGCGCAGAGTGATGAAATTGTGCAGTTGGTTTTAAACACCCTGAAGCTGAAAAATGTGTCGGCAATACAAATTGATTTTGATGCGAAAGTTTCAGAGCGTAATTTCTACCGTGCTCTTTTAAATGACTTACGAAACCAACTTCCCCAACACATACCGTTATCAATGACCGCCTTGGCATCATTTTGTATGGGTGATCCCTGGATAAAAGATTTGCCTGTGATTGAAGCTATTCCCATGGCTTTTCGAATGGGTGCGGATGAAAAGCGGGTGAAAAAATTTCTCGCTGACGGCAATGATTTTTCTGTTTCACTTTGCCAAAAAAGCATTGGAATTGCCACCGATGAACCTTTAGGGATAAACTTTGACAAATCACGTCGAATTTATGTTTTTAACGGGCGTCCAAAACCGTGGACCAATTTGGATGTTGAAAAGCTGGGTTCTATGTGAATTGTAGTAGGTAAATAATAAAAAATACCGATAAACACAAATCTTATCAATAGCTGAAAACGTTCAAGCCGTCATCCCGGCATGGACTGCCGGGATCCAGTTGCCATGGATGGCATTTGTAAGTCATCCGCTCATTGATTTTTATACTCAATTTTATTGGATGCTATGTCATATTGCTGAGTACATCCTTGTACTCTGGATTCCGGCAGTCCATGCCGGAATGACGGCTCTACGATTTGTGTTAATATCAACTTATTATGTAACGAGTTTGCATTTTTAATGATGAGTTATGGGGCCTACTGTAAATCACATAGAGCCAAAACCAAGCTCTAAGCATCGTTTACTCATGTTGGCTTTTGGTTGGCAGTTATACTTTTAGCTGTCACAAATGCGGAGAATCAATGTAAGTGGGTTAGTGCAACGTAACTCGACAACTGTTTGTAAATGCTGGTTTACGCTATCGCTAATCCAACCTACATTGTTTTTTTGATTATTAAAAACCGCAAACGCTTGCTGTTAAGCCCATACCTATCAAAGAGGCTATCACATGAAAAAATCTCTGGGTGTTATTTTTTGTTTTCTGTTTGTCATCAGTATTCCTTCCTCGCTGGCTTGTGGGCCTTTTTTTCTCACACCGATTTTTGTATTTGATTCACGCTTGGAAAATACCGAAGATTTTGCGCGTGGCAATATTGGTATTATTCAGCCGACTTATTATCGCTCGGTATTATTGGTCGCTTACCGAACGCTTAACAAGCTTCCATTTTCAGCCTATGAACAGAAGGAACTGCTTAGAGACTGGCAGGCTGAATACGAGTATGTCGATAATAATGAACCCACAAGAACGGCAGCCATCACTCATTGGCTAGCGGCACGTAAAATGGTATTGGCAACCGGGACTGCGCCGGAAATATCTACCGATCGTTCTTTAAATAATGGCTATAATGTTTTTTTAAACTGCACCGCTTCTGCTTTTGATAATGCGACCAAAACCCTGGCAGCGCGGATTGCAGAACATGGCTTGACCGATAAAAACGTTAATCAGTGGGTACAGGCTCAGGATCAAGTTTTTGCTAATTCCAATACGATTCCTGAGGAAGCTGTGGCGGATGCGCCTGCCTGGGTAAAAAATGATCGCGATTATCAAATTGCCGCCGCTTATTTTTATGCGACCGATTATGATGAAGCGGATAAACGATTTGCCGCTATTGCGCAAAATAAATCGTCTCCCTGGCGCGACACGGCGGTTTATTTGTTAAGCAGAGTTGCCCTTCGTAGGGCAAGTGCGGTATTAAGTGATGATTCGCTGGACGCACAAAAACAACAGGCACAAGCACTGGTTTACTATCAACAAGCTGAAAAGCAACTTAACAACATCCTTGCAGACCCCAGCCTGGCGCAATTTCATGATTCAGCCCAGCAACTGTTAAACCTTGTCACTTTTCGTACTAACCCTGAAAAGTTACACAACACTTTGGCAAAAAAGTTATTGGCAACAGCCGAAAATAAGCATTTTTATCAAGACTTGACGGATTATCGCTGGATTCTCGATAAGGTGACAGCCTCTGATGATGCCTTCAATTTACGGCAAAAATTACGCCAACAAAGTGATTTGACTGACTGGATTTTTACCCTGCAAAGAGTCGAAAATAATGACTATGCACTTGCAGTAGAAAAATCGCTGACAACAAATAATAAGGCGTGGTTGGTGGCATTTTTGACCAAAGCAAACAAAGATGCTTTTGCGCACGCCGTAGAAAAATGGCAGGCAACAAAAAATGAGGCGTGGTTGGTGGCAAGTTTGATCAAAGCGACTAAAGATTCGCCCAATTTGGCAGATTTAATAACGGCAAGCAAAGCGGTTGCAAGAACGTCACCGGCCTTTTTGACGGTCAATTATCATCTGGCACGCTTACAAATAGCACAAGGCCAAACGGATGAACCCAGGAAAATGATTGATTCCATTTTAAGCGATAAAAGTTTGCAATTAAGCGTTTCGACGACCAATCAATTGCTTTCTGAACGATTGCTTTTGGCACAAAATCTGGATGAATTTGTGCAGTTTTCTCAACGTCATGCGGCAGCTTTTGGTTTTAACGGCTCTGATTCCGAGCTGGTTGATCTTGCTGTTCCCAAAGAGGGCGATGATTATTACAAAAAGCAACGTCCCTGGTTAAACCGAACCCTGTTTGATACGGATGCAACCGGTATCATGAATGCACTAATGCCGTTATCCTTGCTGCAAAAATTGGCACAGCATCCCAACTTGCCTGCTTATTTAAAACCCAAGGTCATGGTATCAGCCTGGACTCGTGCCGTCGTGTTAACTAATGAAAAAAAAGCGTTTGAATTAGCGCCCGAGACGATGAACTGCATTCCCGAATTGAAACAGTCTATGCCTGCTTTTATTGAGGCAAAAGACCCAAAAGCCCGGTTGTTTGAAGCCGATTGGATTATGCTGAATAACCCGGCCATGCGCCCTGTTGTCGATTATGGCTTGGAGCGCGAAGCGGGGTTTAGCGCTATTGATGATTACCGGGATAATTGGTGGTGCAATTTTAAACAAGCTGACACCTCGGGCAAGGGTGACGCGCCCCAGCTTGTTGCACCTGTTTTTTTAAGTCCGGCAGAGCTTGTAGAGGCAACCACTGAAAACGCTACCATTGCCAAGCACGCAAGCAGTGGCTCGAATTATTTAGCCACAAAAGTCAGTGAATGGGCAACGCAGATACCCACTGATAAACGCTTGCCCAATGCCTTATATTTGGCCGTTAAAGCTACGCGTTATGGGTGTCAAAACTGCGAGACTGAAAAAGTATCGAAAGCCGCGTTTGATATTTTAAAGGCACGCTTTGGAAACACACCTTGGAAAAAGAAAACACCTTACTGGTTTAAGGATGAAAATTGCCTAACCAAGTAATTTGAAAAAAAGGGATCAGACAGGCAACGGATAAATAACTTTGGAGTGACTCAAATCATGACATGTCCACTTATCACACGAAGACATTGGCTGTTCGGCGCTTGTTGCGCCGGTCTTGAAATAGCCTCGGGTGTTGCCGCCGAAACGGCCGACCTTGGTGCAATTGATACGGAACCCTATCCGGGGACTGCCGATGAGGCACTGACTCGGCTGAAGAATGGCAATCAACGATTTAGAGACGACAAACCCCGCCATATCCATGAAAAGGGGTCTTGGCGTAGCCACCTCGTCGAAAACCAAAATCCTTTCGCAACTATTGTGGGTTGTAGCGATTCGCGCGTGCCGCCTGAACTTATCTTCGATGAGGGCTTTGGTGAGCTTTTTACCATTCGTCTTGCCGGCAACATTGTTGCGGAAGATGTGCTTGGTTCTTTGGAATACGCTGTTTCACATTTACATACTCGACTTATAGTGGTGCTGGGGCATGAAGGTTGCGGGGCAGTTTCTGCGACATTGGAGCAGATGTTGCATAAAGCCAAGGAGCCGGAACATATCGAATCGTTGATCAAATCTATCAAGCCCGGACTAAAGACACTTGATATGAAGCTGAGTTGGGATGCCCTGTTGCACACCGCCGTGGAGGCCAACGTGCGTTGGTCGATGCGACAATTACACGCGCATTCGGAACTGCGTGCGCTTCCGGATGTAAAGCGGGCGCTGTTGGAAAGGCGCGTGATTCTGGTCGGAGCCGTCTATGAACTAAGCACCGGACGAGTGCGCTTTCTCGATTAATTCGGCTTTTATTGTTGAGAAAAGGGGCACTGCCCACAGTTAAGCGAAAGTTGTTTAAAAAACGAACGGAGTGCAACCGCTTCAGCTGTTGCCTGTAAAACAGTTTTAGCAGTTAATGGCATGGTTTTATTTGTCCTTATGTCAATACGCTTATCAATTAAAGAGTTTCATAATCAACTGTAACGCTTTTGTATCTTTAGTTCCTTGCACAAGCCGTGTGTCAATAATTCTGCTTGTATTTGTTCTATCCGCTGTAAGGCAGGTTCATTTTCGTAAGAGCGATAACTTATGATTATCAACAAGTTGGCCGCTGAGCATCTAAACATTAAAAAACCGAACAAATCCAGGGTAAAGTCGTCGCTCCAGTGTGCATTATCCAGGATCAGTATCAAGGGTGTATTGTTACATAGCGTCTCAAAGAAATGAACACCTTCCCGCACCATGCGACCGCTATTGATATGCGTTACTTTTGTCAGCTGCACCACTATTTCATCAGGGCTTAGCACCGTCAATATTTGATAAAGCCAAGTTGGGCTAGCTGGTTAAGGTGGTCGATAACCCTTTTTCCATAAGACTCGCGGCAATGGCGTTCGAGAGCTTCCAACAACAGCAAAAAGGGATTGGTAACGCCTTGCATTTTTTAGCAAAGGGCACGCAAAACGGCCAATTGTGGATGATTAGCGTTGGCAAGGAAAGTATCCGGTAAAGCCGTTTTACCGATGCCTTGTTCGCCCTTCAAAAAAACCAACTGTCGCTCTCCGTTGGATGCTTTTTGAAAAGCTTCCTGCAAGTCTGTTAATTCGTTGGTGTATTCGAGACTGGCAGTAGTTGCCTGAGATTGCGGTCGATAATGCAGTGGACTGGTCTCGTCCGCTTCAGTAATTAGATAACGCTCCTTAATCGCAACATCTGCCAGAAAGCGATAACCCCGCTTACAAACAGTCGAAATATAATGGGGTGATATACTTTTGTCGTGTAAGACTTTTCGCAGGGAATTAATTGCCTGCCTCAATGCCGAATTTTAACAATCCGGCCATCCCCCACACTATCAAATAATTCCTCATGGGTAATCAGATGTTCTGTGTGCAACAAAAAATACAACAATAACTGGTATTCCTTGGGTGTTAACTTGACTTTTTTTTCATTCCACAAAAGCTGAGTAGCCGTGTCCAGACGAAATATTCCAAATGTATAAGTCTTGTTCTGTTCCATCGGGAAGCGCTCACATCATTTTTATTGGCGTGGTGCAGGGAGGCTACAAATATATAACAAATTGCTAACAACTTATAACGGCGGAGTTTGTAAACTAGAGCAAAATTAATGAATTAAAAAAATCATTTCGGACATTGATGGTGTTTGTGGCGTTAGTTGGAATTGGTGTATAGAAATCCGGAGAACTTGTTGTTTATTTGTTGTTCCAGTTTTTTTTAGCATGACTGAGATAATTCCTGATAAATCAAGATGTTTTCGTCATTAGCTTAGCTACTTGGTCTCAGCTACGTTTTAATAGACTCAATTTGGCATCATTTTTTAAAATCAATGAATAAAAACCTGAGTATCGAATAATAGAACAATAAAGAGGGGTATCTGCGAATGGAAAGCTGTCGGTAGTTTTAAAATCTAACGAGGTGTTAATCATGATTTTCATAAATTAAAGGGTCTCCATTGAGTAGTTAAGGCATGAGTGCTATTTGTACTATTTTAGGTGTTACTCCAGTGGAAGTATGGGCAGTACTGGTAGTGGTAACACATGGATTTGGCTTTATTAAAAATAGGTGGCCACAAATACTGTTTGAGGCCATATCTTTCATAAACTTACGCAGGGTCGGTGCGATGTCGGCAATGGTTAAGCTTCGGTGGCTATATCGGCGGTAGGGGGGAGTAACGACGACTGCAAAAAACCATGGTACTTGGCCAGATCATGGGTTTTAATTTTAAGGATGTTGGCTTCAGCGACATAAGCAGTAGGTTATCGATATGGTGACGGGCGAGAATCAACAATTGCTGGCTATGGCAAATTGTATTAAGGACAAAAATTGGATACTATTCTATGTAGCCAAAATTGGGAAGCTTTTACACTCGGCTATAATGGAAGTGATTTTAAAAAGAACAAATATGACCAGCGTCTGGCTGCGACTTATGCCAAATACAACGTTATACTCCCTGATTTGGCTTTACGGACTGCCCAGACTGTATTACTTTATTTTGGGTTTAATCCTGGAACTGTCGATGGTGTAACAGCAGTCGCACGAGGCCCATATTAATGGGCTTCCAAGAAAAATTCGGTTTGCCTGAGACTGGCACCCTTGATTCCACGACTGATAAAAAGTTGCTTGATGAGGCATTTTAAGTTTCTTGGTATGATCTCTTAACTGAAGAAAAAAATAAAGAAACTGATTGCCTAAGAATTTAGAGAGTCAGTATCTAAGTTGGGAGCTGATCAGAAAAGTAACCAACCACCTGTTTTAACTCTAGGAGAAAACTCATGATTAATTTAAGTACTGAACCAAACAGCACTCAATTCTCTTTAAAAAACGCTTATGCCTTGGCACTGGCGTCCAAATTGGCTTACCAATCGGAGGATCAAATCAGAACCAAACTTCTTGAACAAGGATTTAACACTACATTTATTAACGAGGCCAGTACCGATACCCAGCTTTTTATTGCCCATAGTGGCAGTGCTATTGTTATCGCTTTTCGCGGCACTGAAAAATTTAAAGATTGGCTTACCAATGCCGGTATTGATTTTGAGGATACCTCGAATGGTCTTGTTCATAAAGGATTCGACCAGGCTTTAGGCTCAGTTTGGAAGCAAATCACTACAATACTGGCAGATATTCAACAATACGGACAACCTTTATGGATTACCGGTCATAGCTTGGGCGGTGCGCTTGCGGTACTTGCTGCGGCTCGTCTGGCGTTGGATATTGATAAAAGTATTTATCAGTCGATTAACGGATTATATACATTCGGGCAGCCGAGGGTTGGCAATCGTGACTTTGTAAAAGCCTTGGATGATGAAATTAAACCCCGGTATTTTCGTTTTGTTAACGATAACGACATCGTGCCGCGCGTACCGGATCGGCTCAATCAATATCAACAAGGCGGCAGCATTCGCTTCTTTGATGCCCAAGGAAATTTACACGAAGACATTGGTTTTTGGTTTAACTTTTTGGAAAGAATCAAAGGTAGTTTTGAACAAAAGCGGGATATGATTCCGTCTTTTATCGAGCATCATTTTATCGATAAATACATCGCCAATATTGAAAAGAATTTGATCCGTTAGAGTTTGTATTCTTAAGATAAAAGCTAACAGATCCAGTGCTTCTGGTCTATACTTACATAAATGGGTGATCTTGTATTTATTCTGAAATAATAGTCAAAATTTGGCACTTTGGCTTTGTTGACGTTAAATAAAAAATGCATTATCGGTTGCACAATATTTCTAATGAGTTTCGAGTGCTGGCTGTCATTAAAAAATTAAGTGCATGATATTCTCAAAAATTAAATAAAAGGCATTAGAACATCGTAGAATAATGGAATTAAAATCATTTCCAGACTGGGTTTGTCGTGTCGAAATTAACAACAACTGATCATTGTTCCGATATTGTCGGATTAAAGTATGTTTATCCGGTTATTTCCAGAAGGATGGGGGGCTTATCTATTGGTATAAATTTTAATACCAATAATGCTTGTAATTGGCGTTGTATTTATTGTCAGATACCCGATTTAAAAATCGGTGCAGCACCTGAGATGGATTTTAAGTTGCTGGAAGAGGAGTTAAGATTTTTTTTGGATAACGTGCTTAATGGTGACTTCTATGAGCGTTTTCAGGTTGATGAAGATAAGCGTGTCATTAAAGATATCGCTATTGCCGGTAATGGTGAGCCAACCAGCTTAAAAGAATTTGCCAAGGCTGTCGATTTGATAGGCAAAATTGGAGCTGAGGCGGGCGTTTTTCCTGGCAGTCATTATGTACTTATTACCAATGGTAGTTTAGTGCATCAACCTAAAGTTCAGGCGGGTTTGACGGTATTAAAGTCTTATGGTGGTGAAGTCTGGTTTAAAGTTGATAGCGCTACAGAAGAAGGTAGGGCTTTGATTAATAATTCGGCGCAAAACTGTAAGGCCAGCTTTGAAAACTTGATGATTTCCGCAAAATTATGCACAACGAAGTTACAAACCTGTTTGGTGGATGTTGACAAGCAAGGTTTTTCTGACAAGGAAAAGCGTGCTTACTTAACTTTGTTGGGGGATATTAAACAAAGCGACTGTGATTTACAGCAAGTGATGTTGTATACTATAGCAAGACCTTCAATGCAGCCGGAGGCACCACGAATAGAGCCTTTGCCGGCTGAAACATTAAATTCATTTGCCGATGAAATTCGGCTTTTGGGTTTTGATGTGGCTGTGAGTATTTGATTGTAAATTTATTTCGAAAATTTCTCTTGTTAAATAGACAACATGTCATTATAATTACCCTTCAATTGTGCGAATGTGGCGGAACTGGTAGACGCGCTGGATTTAGGTTCCAGTAGGTTATCCTGTGAGAGTTCGAGTCTCTCCATTCGCACCATCCAAATTCTATAAAATAAAACAATTGATTGTTTTATCTTCAGCTCGTTTAAGCCGTCTATCGGTATTCATAAAAAATCTTCTATAAATATGTGAGGTAAAGAAATGCAAGTTTCTGTCGAAAAGACATCAGAATTAAGCAGAAAAATGACTGTTAGCGTGCCCGAAGCCGTTGTTCAGGAGAAAATGGCTGTGCGATTAAAGTCGTTGGCACGCGATGTTAAAATTGATGGTTTTCGCCCTGGTAAAGTGCCTCAGCAAGTCGTTAAAAAAATGTTTGGTGACAGGGTTCGTGGCGAAATTGCCAGCGACCTGATTAATGAAACTTATTTTGACGCAATAGAGGGTCAAGATTTAAAGCCGGTAGGGCATCCCCATATTCAGCCTTTGGATGAAGTTGATGGCTTTAAATACACGGCTGTATTTGAAGTTTATCCTGAAATTTCACTGGAAGGTGTTACTCAGCTTGAAGTTCTGCGTCCGGTAGCCACTGTCAATGATAGTGATGTTGACCAAATGATTGAGAAGTTAAGAGCTCAGCAGCAAACGTGGCACATTGTTGATCGCCCCGCTCAAGAGCAAGATAACATCACTATTAGTTTTTCTGGTACTTCCGAAGGCGAGAACTTTACTGATGGTAGAGTGGAAGATTTTCAGGTTGTTTGTGGCTCAAAAAAAATGATTCCCGGATTTGAAGAAAATTTGGTAGGTCTTGATGTGGGTGCGCATAAAACATTTACCTTAAATTTTCCTGAAGATTACGGTAACGAAAAGCTGGCCGGTAAAACTGCTGAGTTTGACGTGGATGTTATCAAGGTTGAAGAGCCATTACTTGCCGAAATTGATGAGGCTTTTGTCAAGGCTTACGGTATTGAAGACGGTTCAGTTGAATCTTTCCGTGTCGATGTTAAAAACAACATGGAGCGAGAGTTGGAGTTGGCTTTGCGTGGTAAGTTGAAGGGTTCTGTAATGGATGCTTTATATGAAAAGATTCCGCTAACTATTCCCAATTCGCTGGTTGATATCGAAATTGAAAACTTGATGAAGCCTTATATCGAGACCGCTAAAAGACAGAAAAAGAATCTGGACGATCTACCGTTGCCAAGAGATATGTTTGAAGAGCGGGCTAAGCGTCGTGTAGCATTAGGTTTGATTTTAGGTGAGATTATCCAAAAAAATGCTATTAAATTGGATGATGATAAAGTGCGTTCAACCATTGAAGATATGGCGAAAAGCTATGAGCGCCCACAGGATGTTGTTAATTGGTACTATACGGATGAAAGTCGCTTGAATGAAGTTCAGCAAATGGTTTTGGAAGATCAAACCATTGAATGGTTGGTTGCTCAGGCAAAGGTATCTGATGAGCAGGTCAATTTTAGTGATGTTATGGATAGACAACAAAACTAAGGAACATTAAATGTATAAGCATCATGTAATAAATCAAGCGAAAGCGTTGGAAGCAGCGGGGGGATTAGTCCCTATTGTTATTGAGCAAACGGCCAGAGGCGAGCGCTCTTTCGATATTTACTCACGACTTTTAAAAGAGCGGGTTATTTTTTTAGTGGGTCAGGTAGAAGATTATATGGCCAATCTGGTGGTTGCCCAGTTACTTTTTCTCGAATCTGAAAATCCTGATAAAGATATTCATTTATATATTAATTCTCCGGGCGGTTCAGTGACTGCAGGGATGTCAATTTATGACACCATGCAGTTTATCAAACCTGATGTAAGTACGCTCTGTATAGGGCAGGCGGCCAGTATGGGCGCTTTACTGCTAACCGGTGGCGCTAAAAATAAACGCTATTGTTTGCCACACTCAAGAATGATGATTCATCAGCCTTTAGGTGGTTTTCAAGGTCAGGCTTCTGATTTTGATATCCACGCCAGAGAAATTCTGTCTATTAGGGACAAGCTTAATAAAGTATTGGCTTTCCATACGGGTCAACCTTTGGAAAAAGTTCAAATAGATACTGACAGAGATAATTTTTTGAGTTCTGAAGACGCTGTAAATTATGGGCTGATTGATAAAGTCTTAACGACCAGAACAACGGTTTCTGATTTATAAAGATTGGTATTCTTTTAGTATTTTGATATGCTTAATTTATAGAGATTTAAAATATCATTTGATGTTTGCAGGGGCTGAATTATGAGTAATGATAAAAGCGGCAAAGACAGCGAGAAATTACTGTATTGTTCTTTTTGTGGTAAAAGCCAGCACGAAGTTAGAAAACTTATTGCAGGACCTTCAGTTTACGTTTGTGATGAATGTGTAGAGTTATGTAACGACATCATAAAAGATGAATTACAGGATGATGAAGGGTCTTCTTTTGGCGGTAATAAATTACCCAAGCCAAAAGAAATAAAAGAAGAGCTTGATGGCTATGTAATTGGTCAGGAGCGGGCAAAAAAGATACTGGCAGTGGCTGTTTATAATCACTATAAGCGCTTGCGCAGCAAGTCTAAAAAAGACACTGTTGAGCTGGCAAAAAGTAATATTTTATTGATTGGACCTACTGGTTCGGGTAAAACCTTACTGGCCGAAACATTGGCACGATTGCTGGATGTACCTTTTACCATTGCTGATGCCACCACATTGACGGAAGCGGGTTATGTAGGCGAAGACGTAGAAAATATCATTCAGAAGATTTTACAGAAATGTGATTATGATGTAGAAAAAGCTGAGACAGGTATCGTTTATATCGACGAAATTGACAAGATTTCCAGAAAGTCTGATAATCCTTCTATTACCCGGGACGTTTCTGGGGAAGGTGTTCAGCAGGCCTTGCTAAAATTAATTGAAGGTACTATTGCTTCGGTGCCACCTCAAGGGGGTCGTAAACATCCTCAGGGGGAATTTTTGCAGGTTAATACGGCTAATATACTGTTTATAGTAGGCGGTGCTTTTGCCGGTCTGGATCGTGTTATCAAGGCACGCTCTGAGAAAGGTGGTATAGGTTTTTCTGCGGATGTAAAAACCAAAGATGAATCTAAAAACATCGGTCAACTGTTTGCAGAAGTCGAGTCGGATGATTTGATAAAATATGGTTTGATTCCTGAATTTGTTGGTCGTTTGCCCATTATAGCCACCTTGGAAGAGTTGGATGAGCAGGCTTTGGTACAGATATTGACTGAGCCAAAAAATGCACTTACCAAGCAGTATAAGCATTTATTCGAGATGGAAGGCGCTGAGCTTGAGTTTCGCGATGATTCTTTAATCGCAATTGCCAAGAAAGCCATGGAAAGAAAAACTGGTGCCAGAGGGCTTAGAACCATTGTTGAAAATGTCTTGCTAAATACTATGTATGAATTGCCATCGGCAGATAACATCAGTAAAGTCGTTGTCGATGAAAGTGTTATTTTAGGTCAGTCTGAACCTCTTTTGGTTTATGAAGCTGAAATGAAAAAGGCCTCTGCAGAATCTTGATTTTGCAGAGGCTCAAACAACCTGCCAGCTCAGGCTGGCGGGTTTTTTATGATGTAAGATGCGGATATACGCCTCATAAAACACGTTCAACTTCTTTTGTTAAAATTATCATTTTTTTTAAGGCTCATCATGAGGCCTAAGATAATTTCTAATCATTTATTGAGTTAATTGACTCACCAATTCCAGTTTCATTGCTTTTTTTGTCTCATCATTAGTTTGACTTACAGATTGTGCTGCGCAAAATCCAAGTAATGAGATTAAATCTAATGGGCAGAGATGTTCAGGATTTCTATAGCAATCCGTCATGATAAGTTTTCTTTGTAATAATTGAAGTCCTGTTTTATTTCGGTTTGGGGTAATGGCAGGTGTCAATCTTTTATGGATAAATTTCTCCCTAAAAATAATTCTAACTTTACTGTAAGTCAGTAGAAAAAAGTGGGTATTTTGTTTGTAAAAACCTTTTTTAATTCATTAAAGGGTTTATTTATTATGTTTTTCGTTGAGAAGCGATATATTGTATTTCTATTACTTGCTATTTTAATTAGCGCCCCCATAATCTTCTAATCCAAGAAATTGTTAAAGGTTCCGTTTATGGAAACGCACAAAATGAAAGCGTTACAACAAAAAGATAACTTGATTCCGGTTTTACCGCTTAGAGATGTAGTGGTTTATCCACACATGGTTATTCCCTTATTTGTCGGTAGGGATAGGTCTATTGATGCCCTGGATGCCGCCATGAAGGACAACAAGCAGGTTTTATTGGTTGCACAAAAGGAGGCTGAAGTTGATGAGCCTGATTTTACCGATCTTTATGAGGTGGGTACCCTGGCTAATATTCTACAGTTATTAAAATTACCTGATGGTACCGTCAAGGTTCTGGTGGAAGGGAGTCAGCGCAGCAAGGTTCTTCATTATCAAGAAACAGGCAGCTTTTTTTCAGCCGCAGTAGAGAAAATTGATGATGTTTTCAACCTGTCCGAGCAAGAGCAGGATGTATTGCAGCGTACGGTAATTAATTCATTTGATCAATATGTCAAATTGAACAATAAAATACCGCCGGAAGTTTTAAATGCCTTGTCGGGTATTGATGACCCTAGTCGTTTAGCTGATACGATGGCAGCTCACATGACTCTAAAGGTGAGCGACAAGCAGGCTATTCTGGAATCTGCCGATATTGAAAACCGCTTGGAAAATTTAATGACATTAATGGAGGGTGAAGTTGACCTTTTAGAAATGGAGAAAAAAATCCGTGTGCGTGTAAAGCAGCAGATGGAGAAGAATCAGCGGGAATATTATCTGAACGAACAGATGAAAGCCATTCAAAAAGAATTGGGTGATATGGATGATGTGCCCAATGAGATTGAAGAGCTGCAAAAGAAAATTGCCGATGCCGGTATGTCAAAGGAAGCGAAAACAAAAGCCGATGCGGAGCTTAACAAGCTAAAATTAATGCCAGCTATGTCGGCTGAAGCGACGGTAGTGCGTAATTATATTGACTGGATGGTCAATGTTCCCTGGAAGAAAAAGACTAAAGTGCGACATGACCTGAAAATTGCCGAGCAGGTTCTGGAAACTGAGCATTATGGCTTGGAAAAGGTAAAAGAACGTATTCTTGAGTACCTTGCTGTGCAACAGCGGGTAAAGCAACTTAAAGGCCCTATTCTATGTCTCGTTGGGCCACCAGGTGTAGGTAAAACGTCATTAGGGGAGTCTATCGCCAGAGCAACCAATCGTAAGTATGTGCGTATGGCTTTAGGCGGTGTCAGGGATGAAGCAGAGATTCGCGGTCATCGGCGCACTTATATAGGGTCTATGCCGGGTAAGATTTTGCAGAATCTAGCTAAAGTGAAAACACGAAACCCCATGTTTTTACTGGATGAGATTGACAAAATGGCGGCTGATTTTCGAGGTGATCCGGCTTCGGCTTTACTGGAGGTGCTGGATCCGGAGCAGAATCATACTTTTTCAGATCACTACCTGGAGGTAGACTTTGATTTGTCTGATGTGATGTTTGTCGCAACGGCCAATACCATGAACATTCCGCCGGCATTGCTGGACAGAATGGAGGTTATCCGTCTTGCGGGCTACACTGAAGATGAAAAAATAAATATCGCCATTCGTTATTTAATCCCCAAGCAGGTAAAAAATAACGGCCTTGAAGCACACGAAATTGACATTTCAGAAACTGCCGTCAGGGATATGATCCGTTATTATTCCCGTGAGGCGGGAGTGCGTAATCTTGAGCGGGATATTTCAAAAATTTGTCGTAAAGTAGTTAAAGATCTCTTGTTGAAACCTGAAAAAAATAAAGTCATGGTTACTATCGAGAATCTTGATGTTTATTTGGGGGTTAAGCGTTTTAGTTATGGGCTTGCTGAAGAGCAAGATCAGGTAGGGCAAGTGACTGGTTTGGCTTGGACTGAGGTGGGTGGAGAGTTGTTAACCATTGAGACTGCGGTTATTCCCGGAAAAGGCAAGCATTTAGCAACAGGCAAACTGGGTGAGGTCATGAAAGAATCTATTGAAGCTGCGATGACCGTGGTCAGAAGTCGTTCAGCGCTGTTAGGCATAGATAATGAATTGTTCCAAAATAATGATATTCATATTCACGTTCCTGAAGGCGCTACCCCGAAAGACGGTCCCAGTGCAGGTATTGGTATGTGTACGGCCATCATTTCTGCTTTAACTAAAATACCGGTACGGGCAAATGTAGCCATGACGGGGGAAATTACTTTACGAGGGCAAGTACTGCCTATTGGCGGCCTAAAAGAAAAGTTGCTGGCGGCTCATCGTGGCGGCATAACAACCGTTATAATTCCAGCCGATAACGAAAAAGATTTGATTGAGATACCTGAAAATATTAAGCGAAATCTGGATATTAGACCGGTTCAGTGGATAGATGAGGTGTTGGCCGTGGCTTTGCAATATATACCTGTTCCTGTTGACAAAAAAGTCGATGATGAGCAAGGTAAAGCGGATGTTGAGCCTGTTAAAATAATACAACAGGGTCTTACTGCGCATTAGAAATGTTTTTCGGATTTGTAAGTTTTATGAGCAAAGCCGCAAAAAACATGGCCTCTAGGGGTTTTAAAGCTTGACACTATGTTGCTGCTATTGATATAAATACCTGTGTTTATTGTGTTGCTGCCAATAGAGCGCAAGAATCAACATAGGTATTTCATATAACATACATATAAATTAACTTCCTTAGGGGGAATAATGAACAAATCCGAACTTATTGATGCTATTGCTGAGTCTTCCGGTTTAACCAAAGCAGATGCTGGGCGTGCATTAGATGGCTTTCTTGGCGCTGTAACCAGTGCTTTGAGTAATGGTGAGTCAGTTGCTTTAGTGGGCTTTGGTACCTACACTGTAAAAGAAAGAGCTGAGCGTAAAGGACGTAATC
>JBAXUR010000220.1:0-3380 GCA_037129595.1 Methylococcaceae bacterium
GCAATGTGGTAATCCATGAAATTGCCCATAAGCTGGATATGCTGAATGGACCCGCTGACGGCTTCCCGCCGTTGCATCAGAGCATGGCCGTAACCGAATGGTCAATTTCGCTCGGTGCCGCTTATGAAAGCTTGGTACAACGGGTTGAATATCGCCATCGCGTCTGTATAAATCCTTATGCTGCAACCAGTCCTGCTGAATTTTTTGCGGTAATCAGCGAATACTTTTTCAGTGAACCAGAAATTCTGCATACTCACTTTGCTGACGTTTATCAGCAACTGCAACTTTATTACCGTCAAAATCCGTTACGGCGTGCACAGTCATCCTATTTGGACTAGCGGGAACATGGGAATATAACATATTCCAGTGAAGTGCCGCCACGCATGCTGATTAAAACCTGTATCCTGAAATACTTAAAAGCAGACACTGGCAGTAAACAAATATTTAGGGTAGCTGAATGGCCCCACAAGAGACATTGGGATATGAGTTTATGCTTCCCGATACCGGTCATTGGCAAAGTAAGTAGTAGTACGTAGTTGGACCCAAATCTGCTTCGGATAACAGGCGTCATACCGGCAAGCCGATAAAATTTAACTGGCTTGCTAGTCTGCGCACGCACGCTCAATCTCGCAGTAGCCCTCGCTGTAATTGGATACAAAACCACGCGGTCGTAATCGCCACAGCCAGCGTCCGCCCATTTCGCAAAACCGGCCAAACCCACAGGATCGACATTTTAATGACCAGTGGAACCAGGGCGTGCAATAAGTGAGCTGATGATTTCAAATCGGTTCCCGTCGGAATGAATTGACCGGCGTTTAGGTAAACAGGGCGTAGCAGCCAGACCCCTAATTCAAGCGCATAATCAAGTTGGGCTGCTGGCTTCATTAGCTTCAAGCTGGAGGACATGTCGGCGCTCATCGCCATAATGACAGCTTTCAGCAACGGAAACAGGCCTTTCCCCGCAGGATTTACATTTCAACAACGTAAGGCTCTTTCCTCCGCCAGATAGCGTGTAAAAGTCATGATCAGTCTGTTTCGATTTAAGCTTTGACTCAATGCCGTAATTCGCGCATGCCGGGTTCTTGCAAAAGTTATATTGTATGCCCGAGACAGCAGGTGGAATGCGCGGAGGCTTTGTTCGCAGGGGTGGTCTGTCACCATCCGATTCTGCACATGATTTTATCTTTGACATGGATCGCCCTGATGCTCAATGGTATCATAGCGGTAATGTATAAATTATCAACGCACTTTCGGAGAGGCTTGACTTTAGTGTCGTTTTTTAAACACACGTAGTAGGGGCAGAAAATCTTCTGCCCCTACCAACCACTTGCCTCAATAGACACGCCTTTACGCACCACTAAGGCGCAACTCTTACTCGTTTCCAACTCGCCCTATCAATCCTTTGTCCGGTTAGTGCCTCATAACCGCTTATAATTATTGAATAAAAAACACACCCAACCTATTTTAACCAGACTGGCACAATAGCTGCTTAGTTAAATAACAACTCAGTTTCAAATGCAATATCGTTGGTGCACCAACGCCCCTTTTATAAAAACACTGGTAACCCGTACTCTCATGAATAGGCTTAATGTATTATTGATTGAAAGCGATCTTGATAATACGTTGCTGGCAAACAACCTTGAAGATCAGGGTTACAAGCTTCTTAAAATCCGGTATACGCCGACGTTTTTAGCACTTATCAAGGAAACCAACCCGGATATTATTATCTTTAATCTGGATACCCCTTCCAAAAAATTACTGTCTGACCTACAAACGCTTAATAATCAATCCGCATTACCGGTCATTATGTTTGCCAGTGATGGTAATATCGATACCATTAACCAGGCCATTAAAGCTGATATTAGTGCTTTTATAGTCGATAGTCTTGAGTACAAGCGGCTTAACACGATTATTGCTGTAGCTATCGCCCGTTTTAAACATCAGCAAGCACTCAAAATTGCCCTGGAAGATGCGTGTACAAAACTTGAAGACCGAAAACAGATGGATAGGGCCAAATCAATTTTAATCAAAACCCAAAACTTTACTGAAGACGAGGCTTACCATACCCTTAGAAAGTTGGCGATGGATAGAAATATTACCTTGGGTGAAATGGCTAAAAACGTAATTGCCATGTCAGAATTGTTTAAATAAAAACGCCTTAACTCCTGCAAAGAACCATGAAAACCTTTATTAAAGTCACTGAAATATGGATTCCAGACAAAGACCGAACCCAACTGGAATTTGGCTCTGGCTTATATGGCGAGTTAATCGCTTTTAAAGCGGATAGTGAGCATCAAACGTTTGCCTATAATGAAGGTTTACCTGGAAAGGCATGGGCAGAAGGGCATCCGGTTGTACTGAAAAAATTTAAACACTCTTATTTTAAGCGAACCGCTGCCGCAAAAAATGCGGGACTAACGTGCGGCATTGCCATACCCGTTTTTTCCGGTGACTTTCTGATGGCTGTTGTCGTTTTTTTATGCGGTGATGACGAAGATCATGCGGGGGCTATCGAAGTTTGGTACACCCCTTCAGAATCGGAAAACAAACTGACCGTGATGGACGGTTATTACGGTACGCTGCAACACTTTGAAAGCATTTCAAGACAAGTTAATATTTCTAAAGGTCAAGGACTCGCCGGACTAGCTTGGGAATCGGGCCTGCCCATTCTTATCGATGATATCAGCAAGGCCGATACGTTTATCAGAGCCGGTGACGCAAAAGAGGCCGGCATTAGCATGGGCATTGGCATTCCGGTTTCCGACAACCCCGAACAGCCTTACTTTATGACGTTTCTTTCCGCTAAAGCGACACCTATTGCCAAACGCATCCAAATTTGGATTCCAGACCTACACGGTAAACAACTTATCTGCCAACAAGGTTATAGTAAAAACAGTAATGATCTGGCCAAAATATTTGAAACCCAGACGGTTGACAAAGGGGTGGGCGCATTGGGGCGCGTCTGGCTGACAGGAATGCCCGTCATCACGGGCAATGATGAGCCTGATTACAATCCCGAGCTGGATAGCCTGAGCAGTATGCTGGCCATACCCGTCATAGAAAAGGGCCGATTAAAAGCCATTGTCAGTTTTTTATTTTAGGTTAACGCATTAAAAGGGTTCTTATTTGGTGCAAATGCGCACATTACTAGAGCGCACTAATCAACTTTCGCTAATCCTGAAAATGACGACCAACAGCTCCACCCCATAAAAAAATAACACAACCCAATGATTTTATTTATTTTTTAAAACAATAAAGGCTGATTTATTTTTTTGGCACAGCGTGTGCTATAAGATTATCAGAGGTTCCAAAGCAGGAGCCACCATTTACCGCTCAACGTTGAGCACCAGACAAAGGCGTCGACTAAATCCAAGTGTTGT
>JBAXUR010000221.1:0-3364 GCA_037129595.1 Methylococcaceae bacterium
TAAAATCAGGCAAACAACCCGAACTCGACACGCCCATGGACAGAGGTGCAGAAGTCGACTTACAAACGGCGGCGCTTATTCCGGAAGATTATTTGCCGGATATTCATGCGCGGTTAGTGCTGTATAAACGCATCTCCAGCGCCGAAAACCAAGCCGATTTACATGACTTACAAGTAGAAATGATCGACCGTTTTGGCTTGTTGCCAGAACCGGTTAAAGCCTTGTTTAGCGTCACTGAATTAAAACATCAGGCTGAAAAGCTGGGTATTAAAAAAATAGAAGCGAATGCAGGCGGCGGACGCATTATCTTTACCTCAGAACCCAATATTAATCCCGAACAGTTGATTAACCTGATACAAACCCAGGCGCAAATCTATAAATTTGATGGCGTAGACAAGTTACGATTTATCAAGCCGTTTGAGAATACCGAACAAAAGCTTGCGTTTATTAATGCGTTGTTGGAAAAATTAAGCTTGTAAATTGGTCTGTCGGGTTAGCGTTACGTTGCTAGTTTTAAATGCGGACAAAATTTTCTGCCCACCACATTGATGAATACAGTGTTTGGTTTTGTAATGGCGGGGAATCATGTACCCTGCTACTTTCAGTTATCTAGTAGTAGATAATATGTTTTAGTACGTGCCGAACACACAAGGTTACTAGCGCAAATTTGTTTTAGGGGTTAAGACTCTGTTTATGTGGTATGTTTTGTTTAATTTAATCGCTGTGTAACTACAATAAGTTAATAATGTCCAGGCAACAAAATAAATAAATACTAGATTATTAGGGTTTGTGTCATGCTGTTCGAACCATCCCCATCCTGTGATCACTGGAAATGCAGTAACACGAAAAATACTTGGAATGATGTGACTCGATAATGCACAGACTAATAGGCTTCCATGTAGTAACCCAAAGCCAAGCCACAACAACTTGGTATCATTAGCATTTAGAGCGTTTGGACTGCAATTTTTTATCGCTTCCGTGGCGCTGAATAAATAAAATGCGTAAAGTACAATGCTAAGATAATAAATATTTGGCCAAAATGATAGCGCATATAATGTACTATGATGGTAGCCACCTTGGAGTCGCAAAAACTGCTCCCATCCAAAATCTTTAGCTGTACCTGTAGTTTTACCTAAAAATATTGGTTCTGCGTACAAATATATCCAATTCCCTAATTGATCTATAACAATTCGACCTGACCTTATTTGCATGTCAACAGTAACGCCAACGAGCACGGTAAGTGCGAGTACAAAAGAGGTAGTAGCTGAAGTGAGCCGACTCTTGAGTATATTGAAATCTTCATCACCATTACCAACACCATTTTGAGTGCTACTATTTTTTAGAAATGCGTGATATAAGAAACCTAAGAACAAGGCTCCAATAACGTAATACTTTAAACGAAGCCATTCAAATTCATGGTCTAATCGTGATTGAATTTCAGAATTCGCTTTATCTACCTCAACTTTTAGCCCTTGTATGAAGATCTTTTGTATTTCGTTTGAGCTATCTTTAGCTAGTTCAGTCAATTTATTATCTACTGCTACTGCAACATCTTTTTTGAATTGTTCATCTATGTACATTGGCGATGTGGTAAATAGCAAATATAGAAGTATACATGAAACAAATATTAAAAAAACTGTTAAAAAACGTGAATTATTCATAATACTACCTCATTTTTTTGTATTTTTTTAAAAGTTAAAAAACATAATCCGACGTCTGTTTGAGCTTTCAAGTTCTTGTTACTATTCTGATTTTCTTAATAGAACTGCTGAGTTGTCAGGCGGAGTCGCCATTAGGTAATAAGCAAAAAATTAAGCCTAACGTCTTGTCAATACCTTGTCAATATATTTTTAAGTTGTTTTTTTATGTCCGATTGTTTCTAATGTTGTGCGTTGATTGGTGGTTTGCTCGTGCGAAATCGTTTTACGGCTAAAAATATGTAAGCATTTAAATAGCATCAGGATTGCTTCAGTCAAGCGCCGTCTTGGAAAAAAGCATGAGCACAATCACGCCAGCAATTATAAGGCTGATCCCGATAATGGCCGTACTATTAAGTGACTGGTGATAGATTATCCAGCCAATCAGTGCAAGCAGGGCTATGCCAACACCCGACCAGATAGCATAAGCAACACCGAGTGGCAAGGTGCGCAGAGTGAGCGAAAGAAAATAAAATGATGCGGCATAACCAATAACGACAAGCAATGAGGGAGCCCAGCGGGTAAAACCTTCTGTGGTTTTAAGTGCGGAAGTTGCAATAACTTCAGATACAATTGCTATTGCCAGATAGATCCACTGCATAGTTTATTAAAACCTAACGTAAGCTGGCCGGACAGGGCCAGAAAAAGCATAAAAGGAATAAAGCCTGTAACCGCTTCGGTTGAGTATTTCGTTACGTATTTATTTTACAGCAACATATAACAATCATTTAAATGCGCTGGTTTAATGCGTTATTAACCACCAACAATAAATCTCGTCATAGAATATTTTTGAGAATAAATCATCCATGCAAACACAAATATTAAAAGCCAATGAAGCCGAGGAATACTATTTTGACGAAGGCTGTTTTATTTTAGAATTATCAAATTCACCGGCAGACCCTGATGTATCTATCGCCAGAGCGCGGGTTAAGGCGGGGGTAACAACCAAATTGCACCGTTTAATCGGAGTTGTCGAGCGATACGTTATTTTGTCAGGGCAGGCAATCGTTGATGTCGGTGAACGGGAACCACAACAGTTATCAGTTGGCGATGTGGTTATTATTCCGTCCTTGTGTCCCCAGAGAATTACCAATAGCGGTACTGAAGATCTGATTTTTTTAGCCATTTGTACGCCGAGATTTACAGAAAAAGTGTACGAAAATATAGATTAGGTTTTGGGATTGCCAAGCAGTCTCAGCAGCATTGTTATGGATGTCGCTATTAATGACAGTAGACGTAATTTATGGTTATCAATTTAAACCGGGACAGATAAATAAAACTGGACTATTGATTTCGGGAACGCTGAGCCTCAGCGCGTGGATGGGTAGAGGCGATAGCCGAAACCCATCATAATTGAATCCTTAAACGATGGGTTTCGCGCTGCTCTACCCATCCTACTCTTGGTTATCAACTTAAACCTACCAATAGCCATGTCGGGTTAGCGATAGTGTAACCCGACTTGGCTTGATTGATTTTTATGCAGCGATTGGGTTGTTTTTTTTCTACGGGAGAATGACAGGGCGCTCATTACTCCACTTAAGAAAAACCCAGCGCGTAGGATGGGTAGAGGCGATAGCCGAAACCCATCATAATTGATTCCTTAAACGATGGATTTCGCGCTGCTCTACCCATCCTACTCTTGGTTATCAACTTAAACCTACCAATAG
>JBAXUR010000222.1:0-3324 GCA_037129595.1 Methylococcaceae bacterium
AATACAGCAAAAGACAATTACCCTGAAATTGTTGCCGTTCAAAAGGCTATTGCCGTTTCAGCCGGTAGACGCTTAAATGCTGTCAGAATATTTACCTTAAACCATAAACTACCTGACCTTACAAGCTTGGTTATTAACCATTCCAGTGGCGATTGTGGCGATAGTTATCTTAGAAAATTTAATCCTGACATAGAGCGTGCGGCTGTCTATGCTCATGACTGGAACCAGACACTACCAGAATTTAACGACTATCTGGCCCAGGCAAAATTAAATTGCCAGCCGTCTATAGTAAAACGTAAAGTATCTATGAAGAGAGCTGATGCCACATCGTTAATGTCAGAATACTTTATTGCTCATAAAGACAAGCTGCCTTCGTCAATAAGAAAACACCGCGAAAATATCATTGCAATGATTATATCAGGCACCTCAACCGAAAATGCTTATGAAGAAGCATTAAAAAAAGTTGCCTAAACAAAATCTTGTTGCAGCATTCTAATTTACTTATCTCATTCCAATTAAAATATTTTTTATGACTATGCTAAATAATTCACAAAATAATTTCACTAACGTCGAAATTCAAATTCTCGAATACATTCATGCCGATGACATTAACACGACTCAATGTGCTTCAGTTTCCTTTAAAGGCTCAAAGCCCTTCAGTGGTATTTTTCCTGTTCACGATGCTGATACTTGCATCCAATATGATACTGAAACGGGTAAAAAATATCTGAGTGTTAATTGCCAATGGGAAGATGAAACGCTGGAGGATCCTCAAATTTGGCTTGAATTTCATGACATAGTAATCAATCAATGTATCGGTTTTTATGGTGATGTTATTAATCGTATTGGGGTTAAAAAACAATCCAGTTAACGTTAAAGCCATTAAAAATAACGTCAGACAGGTTATTTTATGCCAATAAATAACCTGTCCAACTCCTATTATCTGGTTAAAAATACTGCTCTAAGACGTTTAAATAACCGAGTTACACAAGCAAACGACAAACAAATAACTATCGAAGCAAGAAATGACTGTAAGTTATCGCCAGACATATAAATAAGAGCTTATTAATAAGGGATTAAGACAAATTTTGTTAATAAAATATTAGGAGAAAATCATGATTAACGTTGTATACATTATTTTATTAGCGATATTAGGCTTATTAGCATTTTGGTTATTAGATCTGTTTATAAAGTCTGCTGTAATCTTATTCCTGATTGCCGTTATCATGGCATGTCTTAAGGTCGGCACACTACTTTCTTATACTATTATGGTGTTTGCCGCAATCTTGATATATGCCATGACTTATTATATGATGTGGGGCGATGATTAATCCTTTTGTATACTCAGCCACCCCCTCTTTAAAATCAGCATTGTCCTGTACGGCATTTGGAAATTATTGATCTGAAAGTGTATAGACAAAACTAATGTTTCTGCGTTTTTATTTAACTGCTATAGTTCCCATAAAATGTTTATAAGAGGAACTATAATGCTTTTTAATGAAAAAAGCAGAGACTGCCTGGCTATCTAAAAATCAGCATCAAAGCCATATTGATGATAGCCTTGCCTGATTTTATTTAAATAATCTTCATCAACCAAAGCATCATCCGTTAATTTATTGGGCTGTGCTATATAAATGTGACCCAGCTGCATCTTTTCGATATTCGCTGTTTTGAATGGAATACCTAACCTGATGTAATGGTATGGCTCACCTTCATAATGATCAAGATCTTCTAACTGATCCTGAGTGACTAAATAAGCCACAAAAGGACATCGATAACCTGCTCCGCGATATTTTATATTGGCATAAGCACTGCCATTATCGCCCAGCTTGTTAAAAACCAACTCAAACCCTTCCAAATATCCCGTTGTAAATTCTTCAATCTGACCAACTCGATAGGTAAGCCTTTCAAGGCTCATATTAGAACCATAAGCAAGGTACCAAGTCGGCTTCTTATTCAGTCGATACCTACGGTAATCCCCTGAACTTATGTGGTGATATTCATCCAAAGATGATGCATTATAAAAATAGGTATACGCCCTCAAGCGACTACCATCATTTAACAATGTGACATTAACTTCTTTACGACTATATAACGAGCTTTCAGGATAATTTATATCATATCCCTCGATATGATCCAAGGCGACTAACGTTGACGAATCAATATCATAAATTTCGCCATAAACACTACCGTCAAAATCGACAATTCCGGGATATGACCCTAAATCATAAAGGCTGCCACGGATAACCCCAAAGCCTTCAAATCTTGAAGTACTCAAACTATGTGATCGACTCATACCTTTAAGTAAAGTCCCGTAAACAAAAACCTTCATCTATACTCCGCACATTAAAAATCGCTAAATCAGAGCCTTTTCTAAATCACAACTATTTAAAGTAGTCCTTTATTTTCTGTTCTGCGTACTTTATAGGAGAAAATACAGAATATTTAACACCTGAAATTCCTGGAATGTCAGCATTTATTGCAAAATCGGCGAACATTTTATTCCAACAAGTAAACCGTTCTACATTTTCATTACACCATTTATCAACAATAGCCTTTGCACAATTAATAGCTTTTTCCGGGGTATCAAATGTTCCGTGTAAAATAAAACAATGATCTAAATTATCGACATCTAATTTAGACATAACATACGAGCGTACCACATGACTATTTATAGAACTCATCAAACCGCCTCAATACCCTGCTAATTTCTAAATACTTCACTAAATGGCCCAAGAAACTTACGTTCAGGTGACCAATCGGTAATAGCAAAAACAATATCTGAAAATGCTCCGTTAAATTCACCCTCAAGTGCTGTTCTAAAATGTTGTGCCGTTAGTACGGCATCATTACCAAAGGCACCACATCCCCAAGCGCCCAAAACTAAAGAAGAATAACTGTATGCCCTGGCAATACTCAATACTCTATTGATGCGTAAGCGCAGTAATTCTGCTGACTGTAACCGACCTACTGTCGGTGCATAAGGTGCAGAACAAGTGAGCACATTCATCAACCAAGGTTGCTCAATAGTTATACCGTCATCGGTTCTAAATACAGGGACTTCCGGGGAATAAATCGCCCACTCAGTCGAATCGGGTAAAGGTCTTTTTCGATGCGCTTCATACATGGCGTCACCCAACAAAGTATGATAAAGCGCACTAGATCGGCATAAGGATTCTTCTTGTGCTCTCGCACCATGCAAAAAACCACCTCCCGGATTAACACCATTCGCTAAATTAAGCACTAAAGGCTTAAGCCCCGCATCAACAAAACGTTTTGTTGCCAATAAAGTCGTTTCATTAGTCACCTGTATTCGTGTTTCAA
>JBAXUR010000223.1:0-3268 GCA_037129595.1 Methylococcaceae bacterium
AGCCCAACAAGGCCGAAAAGATGCGAGCTTTCGATATTATGAAGGCATTGGCTGAATTGGACTTTATCCAGTATGGGGCAATCAAGGGAGAGTATGACGAAAGGCCATACTTTCGATTTGATAATGACGGGCAGGAAGTTTTTAATCATTGGCTGACTGATTTACAAACTATCAAGATTCAACAAGAAGAAAACCCTTTAATGTGTGAACACTTCGGAAAATTCCGTTCTTTAATGCCTTCATTAGCTTTAATATTCCATTGCATTGATATTGCAGACAACAAGGCGCGGGGCAATGTAAGCGGCAAGGCGGCACGATTAGCCGTTGATTGGTGCAAGTATCTGGAAACCCATGCAAGGCGTATATATGCAATGTCAGAGAGTCCAGAACATGGGGCGGCGGTTAGATTGGCCGATAAGATAAAAACCAAGTGCTTACCCAGTCCATTTACTACCAGAGACATTGAGCGTAAAGGCTGGCACGGATTGAAGGATAAGTTAGAAATTGAATTAGCCTGTAACATCCTGATAGAAGAAAACTGGTTAATGATGCAAAGAAAACCGAAACCATTAACCGGGCGGCCACCTTTACCGGAGTATTCAATCAATCCTTTTTTTCTGTAAAACACGCCTACCCCGCACTGACAGAACCGACAAAACCCCCTTTAGTCAGTTTAGTCGGTTTAGTCAGTAGGGGGTAACGACATTTTATAAAATAATTCACTGATACAAACAGGAATCGAACAGATGAAAGAATCACCAAAATTTAAGCCCGGACAATCGGGCAATCCCAAAGGACGGCCAAAG
The DNA here is from genome assembly GCA_037129595.1 of Methylococcaceae bacterium. GTDB lineage: Bacteria > Pseudomonadota > Gammaproteobacteria > Methylococcales > Methylomonadaceae > Methylobacter_C. The sequence goes on from JBAXUR010000223.1 coordinate 807, forward strand.
AATAAAACACCCGCCACCTTGCTTAGAAAATCCATTATTGATGATATGCCAGACATTATTTTAAAACTGGTTGAACAAGCCAAAGAAGGCGACACAGCGGCGGCAAAGATATTGCTTGATAGGTGCGTTCCTTCACTCAAACCGCAAGCCATGGCAATCAATTTGCCAGTTAATGGCACACTTGCAGAACAAGGCGGGGAAATTATCAGGGCTACACTATCGGGACAGATACCGCCTGACATTGGAGCGCAATTAATAACAGCATTGGCTAATCAAGGAAGGCTGATTGAATTGCAAGAACTGACAGAAAGAATAGAAAACTTGGAGAATAAGAAATGAGCATTAAAACTAGATTAGATAAATTAGAGTGTACCGGCTCGCCTTATGTTGGATTGGCTGAAAGATTGAAGGAAGCAAACGCACGCCGTAAAGCAGGATTACAGCCAATTACTACACCAAGAACCGAAGAAGAATTGAACGTTATCATTGCCACCAGTAAAAATAAACTTGGGGTTAGGCTGGCTGATATTTATCTACGGAGACTTAAAGCATGAGTATCAAGACGCGAGTTGATAAGCTTGAGCAAAAGAATAGTGAACAGGTGCTAATTGTTATTGCAGACGGGGAGCTGGAAGAGGATGCAATGCGGCGGTGGTGCGAAAGTACCCGAAAGACTTGGCCTGATAATGTGTTGTTCGTGAATACTGGCGTGGTTGATGTTGATGGTGATTGAAGCAAAAGATTGTTGATGCACCCGCATCTTCCGGTAAGCGTTTGGAGGCTCACACCGGAGATACACAGCCTGAATTTTTGCAACAGACTGGGCGGGAAGCATCAACACAATTAAATTATCACAATACTATCAATACTATCAATTAAAAGTGATAAAGCGGCTGGATTATTCCGGCTTTTTTATGCCTGATGAAAGGTAAGTGTAAAAAAATTATGCTGGGTTGATAGTCAGCGTTACACTATATATTGCTTTGGTGAGCTTCAGAAAGTCGGTTGCTGGGTGATGCTGTTGAGTCATATCAATAGACAACGAGGATGAGGGCACTGCCGCACCTCCACCAGAGCCTTTTTAAAGTGTAAGTCTTTATTGATGATGCTTGGGATGGAGCCATTAGTGGCAGTGCGCTTTAGGTGTAGAGGTGTTTGGTGCGAGTCCAAACTTACCCAGGCATCTTCAATAATGTATTTACAATAGCCGGGTAACACCGGCTTTTTTATGCCTGATTTGTTGGCATTTGTTGCGGGTGTTTTTTTAAAAGTGCGTCATGAGTGCGTCATGAGAAATTTAGCAGAATAATACGGCACAACGAAAAATGGCCTAGAGAACAGTTAATATTCTCTAAGCCATTGGTTTCTTTGCACAACTCGGAAACCTGAATTTGGTACCGAGAGCCGGAATCGAACCGGCACGAAGTCACCCTCACCGGATTTTGAATCCGGCGCGTCTACCAGTTCCGCCATCCCGGCAAAGAAGGGACATTATAAGGACACTTTTTAAAAAAAGCCAGTTTATTTTTTAAGGTGAATTCATTGGCTTAACCTGATACTATCACCGGCTATGAAAAAAAGTGATTTTAACTACCTGTTACCCGATGCGTTAATTGCGCAAAAACCCTTGGCAGAACGCGATGCAAGTCGCTTGTTGTGTATGGATCGAGATACCGGTGAAATAGTCGATCGGCTATTTACCGATTTTATTGATTTAATACATGAGCAGGATTTGCTGGTTTTTAATAATACCAAGGTGATTCCCGCCCGACTGTATGGCACTAAACAAAGCGGAGGTAAAGTCGAGATTCTGATTGAACGTATTCTTGATGATCATCACGCCATTGCTCATGTTAAAGCCAGTAAATCATCAAAGCCGGGTACATTGATCAAGCTGGATCAAGGCTATCACTGTGTCGTGCAGGGTAGGGCGGATGATTTGTTTGAGTTGGAGTTTGCCAATGTCAATTTGCTCTGGCTATTGGAGAAAATTGGTCATATTCCGTTGCCGCCTTATATTACCCGTGAAGATGATGAATCTGACTTTACACGTTATCAGACGGTGTTTGCCAAAGAATCAGGTGCGGTAGCTGCACCGACCGCCGGTTTGCATTTTGATCTGGCGATGATGGATAAAATTAAAGCTAAAGGCATACAAACGACTTTTGTGACCTTGCATGTGGGTAGCGGAACCTTTCAGCCGGTGCGAGTAGAAGATTTATCCGAACACTTAATGCACAAAGAATTTTTTGCCGTGTCTCAAGTTACTGTTGATGCGGTAAGACAAACCCGCGCAAGAGGCGGGCGGATTATTGCCATTGGAACAACCGCAGTCAGGGCATTGGAATCCGCTTCTAAAAGCGGTCAGCTTGAACCCGGTTTTGGTGATACTGATTTATTTATTACTCCCGGTTATCAATTTAAGTCAGTTGATGCCATGTTGACTAATTTCCATCTTCCCG
>JBAXUR010000224.1:0-3266 GCA_037129595.1 Methylococcaceae bacterium
TGGTTTCCTTTCAATCAATATTCATAATCTTTTAATGCTTTGATCTTGCTAACCTATTAGCAATAGCAAGGCTTGCAGGGGGTTCTAAAACAAAAAGCTTGGTTAATGTCGGGCTTGGTTAGTGTTGGTTGTGTTTATACGTGCCCCCAAACGTACCCCAAAAAACATCAATAAAAACAAAGCGTAGGCACGTAGGCACGTAGGGCACGTATATTTTGAGACTTTACAAGCCATGAAAAAAAACGTCTGTTTTTTTCCGCTTTTTTCATCTACCCCTTTCACCTATCCACCTTTTTTTATTCAATATAAGTCTTTATATCAATATACTAACCCTACGTGCCCTAAAGTATTTAAGGTATTGATAAATATATTAATTATTTGGGGGCACGTATTAAAAAAACGCCCCCCCAAACGCACCCTACGTGCCCCTAAAAAACGTTTAGTTCATTTTGTCTTTGGTATCCGATAGTTGCGCTGGCCCCAGATGCTTTGTTTCAGCGATTCGGTAACCACTCTTGCCGTTGATCTTTTGTGGTATAAATCCATTTTTTCGCATCAGGGCACCAATTTTGTTAAGGTTTTTTTGTGATCCATCTAATCCACACATCGTTGCAATTTCTTTACACGACAAATGAGCTTGGAGTTTCAGCTCTTCGGCAGTCCAGTCATTCTTTGACAAATAAAAAAAAGTAATCAAGGCATCTTCGACGTTACAAATTTCGGTATGCTCTTCTTGTAATTTTTTTAGTTCTTCTTCCAAATCTGGGGTTGCCCACCACGCGGCTTCTTCCTTCAGATAATTGTCGAAAACTTGTTTCCACAGTTGCTGCATGTCGATCGTATGTTTTTCTATTTTTAGGACTTCAATCGGCCAGAATCGACGATTACCTGTCATATCGGTCAAAAAACGGTGCTCATTTACGCTGGCCGCAAAACTGGTTCTTCTAGTGAAAGAACACTCCCGCTTTGCATAAGCCATCCGCATAGTGTCCTTTCGACGTGATAGGAAAGCTTTCAGATTAGCGATATCAGATTTCCGGAATGTTGCATCCAGCTCCCCCAACTCGACAATCCAAAATGAGGTCGCTATTTTTTCGGAGTCCCGACTCCCAACTTTTAAATGCATCCCATCTTGGATGTAACGCTTTAAATCCGGTGGTACGAGTTGATTTATCCATGAGGTTTTATTAGCCCCTTGCTGGCCAGTAAACACCAAGACGGATTCATATTTGGGAATCGCGTCCTTGTTAGTGGTTCTCTCGCCGCCATCAGCAGCCGCTACACACTGCATAAGCCACAGATTTAAAACTTTTGGCCAAATGGTTTTCACGCTCTCAGGAACCGTGATTGTGTTAGCCAATGTAGTAATTCTATCTGTCTCATCATGCGGCTTACTTTCTATCCACTCCAAGATGTGATTTCGTGGGTTTCCATCGAGCAGGATCGGCAAAAATTCAACGGCAGTCATACTTAACCCTGATTTGCTAGACAAGCTCCTAATCATCTGCACGCCAGCCTCATTAGCTAGATCAGTATGCCCACCAATCACGCCGTCCGGAAAATTAAGGACTTCTGTTTTTAATAGCACATCGTATTCGACAGAAATACCGTGAGCAAAAAGCAGATTTTGAAGATTTTCGACAGTCGTATCTAGCCTGATATTGCCATCTACCAAATACGAATTTGGAAAAGAATTTTTGGGTACGATGTCTTGGATCGGCACGCTGCCGAATGCGATTGAAGCTTGTTGAAATGTTTGCTGTCGATAATTTTTTATCTGACTTTTTAATGTTTTCGCCAGAACGGTCTTTTTATCTTTTTGGCCGAATCGTTTACAAAGTCCTTCGATGATTTGTACAATTTCAAATTCTGATACGTTTGATTTTACGCAGTGTTCGGCAATCTTTGGAAGCGCAGTAATAATGTCAACTACATTATCGGGAATAGTATTCAGGATGGACTCTGCTCTTGACGGCTTGGATGTTGCATTAATGCCTCCTGCGTTTTGGGATAGTGTGCCAACGGCTACACTAGACTGCCCCATCGCCATATAATCAGCCTCATAAGCCGACAAAGGCGGTTGTTCAGGTCTACGATCTATTTTTTTCTCTTCGTTCCGTAAAAAAGCACAAGCTTTTGCTTTATCGCCGCCATGTTCCAATAAACAAAAAACGTCGAAGGCATCGTGAGCGTAGCCGTCATTCAAGACATCGCCGCCATGACTATATGCCCGCTCTCCCCCTTCATTTATGAGCAGCTTAACGCCAGGTATCCCGCTTTCAGAATTCGGTCTTAAAAATCTGTCACCTATTTTCTGATACCCATTTTTTAATAATATTTCAGTAACAGAATATTTTTTATTAAAGGCTTCAATTGACAAACTTGGGCTTAGTACCGCTTGTTGGTTCTGATTCTTGGGTTTTTGGGGTTCCGATGGATGATCTAACACCCAGGCTTGGGTTACTGCTTCTGCGTTTAAAACATTCCCTTCAAAGTGCAAAAATTTGAATGAATCGAATCGGCTTTGATCCGGTACACGGGGGAAAAACCAAGCTTGGGACCAGGTTTTGTTTTCGCTCACGTTGACAAGCATAACGCCAGCAGCAGCCAGCTTGGAAAACAAATAATCCAGAATTATAGGGAGTTGTTCCCGCCTGTAATGGCAGGGTATAACTACCCGATACTTATGGAAATCAGCACCGAACAAGCCGCCACTATTCTTGCTCCCTATTTCTTTTTTTGTGGCATTATTACTGTGACTTGAGTAAATCAAATGAGTCACATCTAGGCTAGTTAAAACTTCATGCACTTTGTCGGGCTCAGGAGCACCTGATAAAATTTCGCCCGTTTCACCTATCCGTAAATCGCCATCAAGGATCAGAATAAAAGCATCTTCAGCCGTTTCTTTGTTAGAGCGAATTTTTCCAGCACAGCGAATAAAATAAGCCCCGTCTTTAGATGCGATTTTAGGTTTCGATAAACACTCTTTTAAGCCGTCCCAGTCGGTTTGCCAGTTTTCGAGATTGAGGCTTGTAATACTCCCGCGACAGAAAGCGAGCGATAGTTCTATTTTTGAATTGTCCATTTTTATTTACCCTGCCGGGTATTCAAATTATTCCATATCGGCTAATATAGCCGTGCGGTATATGGTTGAATTCAAATTAGACCGGCAAATTTTGTGGTGATTTTTGCCGGTTTTTTTATGCCCGTTGATTGATTAAATGACATAACTTTCTGGCAATATTTGCCAGTTGGTTGGAGTCCTC
>JBAXUR010000225.1:0-3224 GCA_037129595.1 Methylococcaceae bacterium
AATGCTCATGGCCTTTACCTGCAATCACAATACAATCCTTTTCAGTCGCTCTTAAGAGAGCACTTTGTATTGCCTGCTCCCTATTTTGAATTACTTCGACTTTACCGTAAGCATTTTGCTCAACAGGATCGGTACAACCCGCTAAAATATCATTAACTATAGCCAATCCATTTTCAAAACGCGGATTGTCATCAGTGATAATCACATGATCTGCCCACTGCTCGGCAATACACCCCATTTGTGGACGCTTACCCTTGTCCCGGTTGCCACCACAGCCGAACACCACCCATAAAGCCTGACTGCAATGCTTCCTCAAACTGGATAAAACCTTATCCAGCGCATCGGGTGTATGCGCATAATCTACAAAAACCAGCGGCTGCCCAACTCCGCCAAATCGTTCCATACGCCCTGTAACCGGCTTTATAAATGGTAATTTTTTTACCGCCTCAGTCATTGATAACCCCATAGCCAGCATCACAGCCAGAACGGTTAGGACATTCTCGGTATTAAAATCACCATAAAGCGGTACTTTTACCCGTTGACGATCTTCCCGCCAGCGAACGTCAAATTCAATGCCATCTACTTTATGCACAACAACTTCTGCCGTGACACATTCACAAGAAGCCTCGGCTTTTCCTTTAACGCTAATACCCCATAAAGCAACACCTTCAGGTACTGCGGCAATAATCTGGTCCCTGTAATCATCATCCAGATTGACCACTACAAAAGTTAAACCAGGCTTGTTGAGTAGCGCCAACTTCGCTTGCAGATAGGCCTCCATAGTGCCGTGATAATCTAAATGATCCCGGCTAATATTGGTAAATACAGCGCCTTTAAAAGTAACGCCATTAACCCTGCCCTGCTCCAAACCATGCGATGAAACCTCCATCGCTACTGTTTTTTTGTTATCTTTTAGCAATTCAGCCAGTATTCTTTGGGTTTCCAAAGCATCAGGCGTGGTATTAAGCGTTTTACTCAACGCGCCCCACTCGCCCCAACCCAGGGTGCCGATTATTCCGCACGCATCCAGCATCTGACTTAAAAACTGACTACATGATGTTTTGCCATTAGTCCCGGTTATGCCAATCACTGCCATAAAACCGGAAGGATTGCCATAATAACGGGCGGCTATATCACCCAACTTCAAACCCAGATCCGCTACCGCAATCATCGGCACCTTATCACCCAGCTCTTCCAGTTGCTTACTGCTTCCGGACGGGTCAAAAATAACCGCACAGGCACCCATATCAATGGCTTCTACAACATGAATCAAACCATGCTGATTAGCGCCCGACAAGGCAATAAATAAATCCCCCTCGACGACCTTCCTGCTATCCAGCGCCAATCCGGTAATGAGCACATCCCCGATCGCTCCCAAGCCTGACTTTGGCAATAACACCATTCCTTCCAACAGCTCTTTCAGTCTCATCAGTCGTATTACCGGCTTTTTTGCGTTAACAAAACGGGCATCGTTTCTTCCTGATCAGGGGCAACTTCCAGTACCCTCAAAGCGCCAGCCATCACTTTAGAAAAAACTGGCGCAGAAACCAAGCCACCGTAGTACTGTCCCGCAGAAGGTTCATCAATCATAACAACAACAATCAAACGCGGATCACTGGCCGGTGCCATTCCGGCAAAAACAGCAAAATAATTTTTCTCGGTATAACCTCTGGAACCGGAAGCTTTTTTTACAGTCCCGGTTTTACCGGCTGCCGTGTAGCCATCGACTCTGGCTTCATAAGCGGTACCATCTTTCATCAATACGGTTTCCATCATTTTTCTGACGCTTTTGGCCGTTTTAGCTGAAAATACCCGAACGGCATCATCATCTTCCTCACGCTTCAGCAAGCTCACTGAATGCAAAATACCGTCATCTGCCAACGCCGTATAAGCTCTTGCCAACTGCAACGCCGAACTACTCAAACCATAACCGAAGGACATAATCGCGCGATCAAAATCACTCCATTTTTTATAATCCCGCATGGTACCACTGGCTTCACCCGGAAAACCTGAACCCGCTGAAACGCCAAAGCCAAGCTGATGGTAAACACCCCAAAAATATTTCGGCGGCATTTTCAGTGCCATCATGCTAACCGCAACATTACTGGATTTTTTTAGTACGTGCGTTAAATCCAGCGTGCCGTAGTTATGTACATCTTTAACCGTATTGCGTCCGATTTGATACGTTCCCTGCGTAGCAAAAGTTGCATTAGGACTTACGTAACCACCGTCTAAAGCGGCTGCCACCACAAAAGGCTTAACCGTTGAACCCGGTTCAAATATGTCAGTAAAAGCCCGGTTTCTGTATAAACTTTCCTTCAAATTATTTCTGGTATTGGGATTAAACGAAGGCTGATTAACGGCCGCCAGGATTTCGCCATTTTTTGCATCCAATACCACTAAAGCACCTGATTTTGCTTTATTTGCAGTAACCGCTAACTGTAACTCCCGATACGCCAGATATTGAATGCGCTGATCAATACTTAACTCAAGATTTTTTCCTGAAACAGGTTCTTTTATATTTTCTATATCGGCAATAATTCGACGCTGCCCATCCCTGATGACCCGTTTACTGCCTGAATTGCCTTTTAACAGATTTTCATAGCCGGACTCCATTCCTGCCTGCCCAATATCATCAACATTGGTAAAGCCAACGATATGCGCCGAAACCCCACCGGTAGGATAAAAACGTTTGAATTCGCGTTCAAAATAAACGCCGCCAAGCTTTAGCGCCTTAACTTGATCACCCAATTGCGGATTAACCCTGCGTGCTATATAAAGAAATTGTCTGCGCGAATCTTCCTTAATCCATTCAGTGACTTTACCCGCCGGCAAACTCAACAGCTTTTCCATCACCCTTAACTGGTCTTCTTTCGCAAATTTAAGCTCTCGCGGATTTATCCAGATAGACTCAACAGGCGTGCTAATTGCTAAAGGATCACCATTTCTATCTTTAATCATACCTCTGTATGCTGAAACAGAGACCTCATCAACCTGCCTCATATCGCCCTGAGCTTTCAGAAACTGTTTATTCAGGACCTGTAAATCAATTGCGCGTCCGGTCAATACCAACATGCAACCCATCATAAAAACAACCAAAAATTTTCTTCTACCTGAATAATTGTCGGTCGATTGTTTTGCGGTACTTCTAACTCGAAAATCTAACATCTACGGTTTTATATAAATAATTTTTTCTCTTAAAGGCATCACCAACTTCAATTGCT
>JBAXUR010000226.1:0-3223 GCA_037129595.1 Methylococcaceae bacterium
TATCGGTGCCGGCACCCAGAATGTGGCTGTTTCCGGCAATGTTTACAACTATGCCCAAATGAATGTAATCAGTCCGATCACTTTGGCTAATCAGCGGATTGGCGGCACGGCAATACAAGCCTTGTCAGTGACCAACGGCGCAGCTACAGGACTCTATTCAGAAAAACTGGATGCAACTATCACTGCAAGCAGCAGCCCTATTATAGCCAGTGGTTCAGCGATCAGTGGCTTGGCGGCAGGCGCAACGAACAACAGCAACTTTACGGTGGGCGTTGATACGGCTACGGCGGGCGCTAAAAGTGGTATAGCAGCGATTAGACTGGTTTCTAACGGCACCGGCACCTCAGGTTTAGCCAACACTACTTTGGCTGCACAGAACGTCACTGTCTCTGGTAACGTCTACCGTACGGCAAGTGGTTCAACAGCCGCGACTGTTAATTTAGGCGCTCAACACGTCGGTGGTTTGGCCAGCCAAGCCTTGACTGTTAGCAATAATTCAATCAACGATAGCTACTCTGAAAAACTGGATGCCATTTTTGGAACTGCAACCGGCGCCATTAGCACCAGTGGTATCGCGAGTCTGATTGGCGCAGGCAGTAACAGCACCGCCATGTCGGTAGGCGTTAATACCACGAGTGCCGGTGCCAAGACAGGTAATGTTAGTGTCAACTTTAGCTCTGATGGCACCGGCACCAGTGGCTTGGCGACTATCGGTGCCGGCACCCAGAATGTGGCTGTTTCCGGCAATGTTTACAACTATGCCAACGCTGGGTTACAACATCTTAGTGGTGGAAATTGGAATGGTACTGGTTTGACTTTGGATTTTGGAACCTTTACTCAAGGTAGCGGTACACAAACTTCCATTTTCAATCTTGCTAATAGTGGTTTAGATTCCACCTATACTGACCTTCTTGATGGTAAGTATACTTTCAGTTTGGGTTCTGCTTTCAGCAGCAGCAACGTGAGTAACTTCAGGAATCTGGCCGGTGGTTCTTCAATAACCAATTTGGGCTTTTTGTTTGATACCCGTGTTGTAGGTAATTACATAGGACACATATTGCTGGCAGTCAATGGACATAATGCCAGTGGTTTCAACGCAGATCTTAGCAGCTTGGATATTACTTTTAAGGGTAGTGTATCTGCCGTACCGTTACCAACATCTGTGTGGTTATTCCTTGCTGGTATGATGGGGCTGTTAGGCTTGGGTCATCGTAAAAAAATAATTTAGTGTCACACACTATTATTTTAGTAACCTTCTGATGTTGTTCGTAGTAAGGCTTTGCGTAGTTGTAGTTAGAGACTGATCTAACTATGGGTAAATCAATTTAAACAGTTTATTAGTCTCGTAGATACTCTGTTTAAAGTCTCGGCCGGGTTAGCGACAGCGTAACCCGACAAATCAAAGCACCTTTGCTCGGGTTTCGGCTAGTGCATAACCCGACCAAAGATTATTAACTTCTTTTGGGCTTCTATGAAGAATTTCCACAATTTGCATCGTTTTTTAAAAGCAATGAACATCGAATAGCAACAGTTTTCAGTATCGACTGTGTGTTATTCTTAGTCACTCATAAAACAAGTGGCAGAAATAAGTGCAGCTAACAGAAACAGACAATCAAGCCTATTTTGATAAAAACAAAGCCAGAGAGAAAGTCTGTGCCCGTTGGCTAAAAGCACAAAGCAAAGCCATCCGTAAACCCATAACACTTACCGCTAGTGTCGGAATTGTTAACGGTTTAGGTGTCATTGTCCAATCAGCCGTGCTGGCTTTTTTACTGCAAGCCATCATTATTGACAAGCTGCCGTGGGCATCTTTAATGACACCTTTTTTAGTGCTGGGAGGTGTTTTTATGCTGCGCATCTTGTGTGTTTATGGCCATCAAGTGTTGGGCTTTGAAGCGGGCGCCCAAGTCAGGGCATTAATAAGAAAGCAATTGTTAACGAAGTTTTTAACGTTGGGCCCCACCGAAATCAAACAACGTCAAAGTGGTGAATTGGCAGTCATTACGTTGGAACAGGTTGATGCACTTGAAAATTATTTTTCGCGCTATTTGCCGCAACAAATAATAGTCGGCATATTACCGGTACTCATGATTATGGTGGTCATGCCCATCAACTGGGTAGTCGGGCTGATATTTTTATTAACCGGCCCGCTGGTACCCATTTTTATGGCCTTGGTCGGTATGGGCGCGGCCTCTGCAAATCGCAGCCAGTTTTTGGCGATGGCAAGAATGAGCGGTTATTTTCTGGATCGTTTGCAAGGATTACCAACACTTAAACTGTTTGGTCAGACTGTTCAAGAGTTAAATACCATCAATCAAATCGCTGACGGGTTTCGGGAAAAAACCATGTCCGTGTTGCGTATTGCGTTTTTATCCTCGGCTATTCTGGAGTTTTTTAGTGCAGTGGCCGTCGCTTTGGTGGCTGTGTATGTGGGGTTAGGTTTGTTGGGACAGATTCACTTTGGTCCCGCCGAACAGATTAGTTTTAGGGAAGCGTTGTTTGTGTTGCTGCTGGCACCTGAGTTTTTTATGCCACTTCGTCAATTAGCTATTAATTATCATGACCGCGCCGCAGCACTAGGGGCGGCTGACGCGATTCTTGCCATACTGGAGAAAGACGCTGATGTGTTTGAAGCAGGTAATAATGACGTAAGATGTGTCGACGAAGGAGGCGCATCAATCGTGAATGATGCGCTTCGTACCTCAGCACCATCCTACGGTGATTTTCAGGATAATAAGAACCTTATCGAATTTAACAAGGTCAGCAAATTTTATGGTCAGCGTCAGGTTTTAACAGACATTAATTTATGTATTGCCGCCGGTGAAAAAATTGCTTTGGTCGGTGAGTCCGGTGCCGGAAAAACTACTCTTTTAAATTTGTTGCTGGGTTTTGAGGCAACAACAGAAGGCCGGATATGGCTTAACGGCTTGCCCGTTAATCGTGAATCCTCAGCAAAAACTACCGCCTGGGTGGGACAAAATGCCTACATTTTTCATGGCAGCATAAAAGACAATATTGCCTTGGCTGATCCAGATGCCTCTGAACAACGTATTTTTAATGCGGCACAAGCCGCTGGTGTCACTGAATTTAGCGCACAGTTGTCCGAAGGTTTGTTAACCCAAATTGGTGAGCGGGGCTATGGTTTATCGGGTGGGCAAGTGCAAAGAATCGCGTTGGCCCGAGCCTTTTTAAAAAATGCCGACATTATCTTGCTGGATGAGCC
>JBAXUR010000227.1:0-3130 GCA_037129595.1 Methylococcaceae bacterium
AACATTCAATTTTGCTTATTAAACAGTTAACTTGCCCGATTAAACATTCAATTTTACTTATTAAACATTAAATTCGTCCGACTAAACATTTAATTTTGCCTGTTAAACATTAAATCTTCCCGACTAAACATTTAATCGTCCCGATAAAACGTTTAAAACTCTTAATCACCAACACCACAGAAAAAATCTATCATTCATCACAGGCAATCAATTTTATAACAGCCCATAAAATATATTTGTTATAGCCTATGGCTTTATTAATTTAATTCATTATAATTTGTATGGTTATTTTTTTTTAAATTTTACAGAGGTTTATTATGAAAAAGATCAAAGTAGTATTAGATTTTATTCAATTTTCAGTCTCAGAAAAAATCGCATTTTATCGTAACGTTATCGCTAAATTAACCGACAATCCCAACTATCCAAATCCCCAAGTACCCTTGGCAGATGCTAAAGCCGTCGTTGATGATTTTGAGGCGGCTTATGTGGCAGCCCGTGATGGAGGTCATACAGCGGTTTCTAACATGCATGACAAAGAAGCAGCAGCCGATGCCGTGTTTCGTACCCTGGCCAGTTATGTTGTTAACATAGCCGATGGCGATGAAACAAAAATATTAAGCAGTGGCTTTCATGAATCCAAACAACCGGTGGCTCAACAAAAAGCCACATTAGTCATTAATGATGGTAGCCATAGCGGTAGTGTTAAATTAGTTGCCAAAGCCATCGACAAAACAGGTGCCTATATTTGGCAATACGCCAAAGATACCTTGCCAACTAATGAAAGTGACTGGCTAATAGCAGCAAATACCACACAGTCATCCTATGAAGAAGACGGGCTGACTGTCTCTGCCACCTATTTTTTAGGGTTGCAGCCGTAACGACTACCGGCACAACCGATTTTTGCAAACCGGTGGCAAAAATAGTGGTGTAAATTTGGGGGTAAAACAGCATTCCCACGCTCTGGTACCGGCGTGGGAATACCTCAATCGATGGGTTTCGCGCTGCTCTACCCATCCTACTCTTGGCTATCAACTTAAACCTGCCAATAGCCATGTCGGGTTGGCGATAGTGTAACTGCGGTGCCAGTCGGGGTTTGCAACCCCGACTGAAACGTTTGGATGTTTTAATGGTTTTGAAACGTGAGTGACGGGGTTACAAGCCCCGTCACGCTTCGGTCTATTGCCAAAAAGAAACCTTGGGTGACAAAACACAGTCTGGGACGCAAGAAACTGGATAAGCAAGTGATCAAACAGGATTGAATTTTACCGATCGGTAGTATTGAGTTGTCATTATTCATGCCTGAACTGTATAATTCCCGAACGGGATTATTTGTAAGTGGGGTGAGTAATGAGCAAAGAGGTTTTACCGATAGGGAATATTACATCAGCTAAAGAGCTGGGTGATATTGCCGTTCGATTTAGAAAAATGCAGCAACTAACTCAGGCAGATATTGCAGGTCTTGGGAACGTAGGTGTTCGATTTATCAGTGATTTGGAAAATGGCAAAGGAACGGTGCAGTTTGATAAAGTAATGCACGTTCTCGATTTACTAGGACTTGATGTTGTCATTGTGCCGCGTGATTAATTAATGAAACACTTAACTGTTTTTTTTGATGATGCCTTAGTTGGCAATTTGGCAGAAGGTGAGGGCGGCGGTCTGTATTTCACTTACACGCATGATTGGTTAGTGTATGAGTTTGCAACGCCATTATCACCAGATATCCCCCTTTCTGATCAGGTATTTCATGGCGAACCCGTCATGTCTTTTTTTGAAAACTTATTGCCGGAAGGCGATGTCCTTGAATTTATAAGCAAAGCGGCTCAAATATCAGCTACTAATATTTTTGGTTTGCTTGAGCGTTTTGGTGGTGATACGGCGGGAGCCTTTTCGCTACTTCCAGAAGGCATGTTGCCATCTGATAAGCCGCATTATTTGCCGGTAACTGTACAAGACATAAAGCAATGGTTTGATAAATCAAGAGGCATTCCCTTGAATATTATCGGAGAGCAAGCACGCATGTCCTTGTCTGGCGCACAAGATAAAATGACCGTATTTATCGATTCAAAAGGCGCTATGTCATTGCCTCTTGGAGCGGCACCTTCTAGCCATATTATTAAGCCTTCAATCAATCATCGGCATGACCTTGCTCATACCGCTATCAATGAGGTTATGATTATGATGCTAGCCAAAGAGGTTGGGTTGAATGTCGCAGAAGTGCGTTATGCGCCGGAGTTGAGCGCGGTCGTTGTTACTCGCTATGATCGAATAACTGATGGCAATAATCAATTACGCCGCTTGCATCAGAATGATATTTGCCAACTATTAAGCATTCCATCCGGGAAAAAATATGAGTCTGAGGGCGGTCCTTCGTTACAGCTTTGTTTTAAAGCCGTATTAGCGCGTAGCGCAAGACCTGCCGTAGACAAAAAACGTTTAATTGAATGGGTAGTCTTTAATGTGTTGGTTGGCAACATGGATGGTCATGCAAAAAACTTATCTCTCATGACCCATGGTGGCAAAACAAGGCTTACTCCGTTTTACGATATGCTTTGCACGGCAGTGTATCCGAGTTTGAGTCAGAAGTTTGTCTTCAAGATAGGTGGTGAAAACAGACCTAAATGGATGATGCTTCGGCATTGGGAACGCTTTGCCTCAGAAACTAACACCAAGCCACAGTTAGTTAAAAATGTGATGGCAGACATCATTATGAGAATCGAATCAGCTTTACCTGCTGTCATAGCAGCACTTCGATTGTATATCACGATGTCTGATGAATTGCTTATGATAGATAATATTGAGAAATTAATTGTTCTGTCTTTAACGGATATGAAGGACAAACTGAAGATTAAAGCATAGCCATTTAGGTATCCTTCATAGAAGCCCAAAAGCAATTGACACTTTTTATCATAAAAAATGCTAATAATCTCTGAGGTCGGGTTAGGCGTTAGCCGAAACCCGACACAGACACGTTGATTTGTCGGGTTACGCTGTCGCTAACCCGACCGATTAAATCAAACCCGTTTGACGAAGGTCAAACGGGTTTTTTTGTGTGTAGAAAAATGTTGGCTTATCCCCGTGCCAGTCGGGGTTTGCAACCCCGACTGAAATGTTTGGATGTTTTAATGGTTTT
>JBAXUR010000228.1:0-3112 GCA_037129595.1 Methylococcaceae bacterium
ATTTGCGCCATGGCATCCTTGGCCGCAGGACTTTGTTCTTTTTGATAGGCCGCATGTAAAGCCTGGATAAAATCCAGCGGATGATAGTAGGAAATATATTGCAGTGAATCAGCGATACTTTGGATAAAGTCGTCTTGGCAAATAAGAGTCATTGAATTTTTCCTGTGTGCGGTCAAGGCTGAAGAAGATTAACTGCGCACCACGAAGAACACGAAGAAAAAACCAAGGTAAAATCTTCGTGTTCTTCGTGTCTTCGTGGTGCAATGGTTTTAAGTTAATGCGAAGATTTATTCGTCCAACTCTTCAGCAAGAAGCTTGGACTTTTTACCATAATTGGGTGCAATGCTGATCAGTAGCGTGAGCAAAGTCGCAACATAAGGAACGGCTTGTACAGACAATACCGCTATCCATAATTTTCCGCTTAAGTTATCAAAATGCTCAACAGAACTCATGGCATAAATACCCGAACTTAACAATATCAGCAAAAATAATTCCTGTCTGATAGCAATTAATCCGGTAAACAACGGTCCTTGTTTTTCATATTTGGGTGTCCGCATAAACGGCTTACCTGAAGTAAACAAGCCTTGCACCGTACCTCGAGCAACAGTATGGGTTA
This sequence comes from Methylococcaceae bacterium, assembly GCA_037129595.1. Lineage (GTDB taxonomy): Bacteria > Pseudomonadota > Gammaproteobacteria > Methylococcales > Methylomonadaceae > Methylobacter_C. The sequence continues at coordinate 617 of JBAXUR010000228.1, forward strand.
ACGATAATCCAGTTAATGACGCGCCCAATGATTGCCACACAGAACACGGAACACGCGCCTGATACAACCATAAACCACGCAAAATCTTAAAACTGAACAAACCAACGGTAGGCAATAAAAACACATTGGCAGGCAGTTCACTGTGTATCGGATCACTGAGTATTATTGCCGTTAAAACCAAGCTGGCGGTCGTAAACAATAAAGCCAACGCATCGGAAAACCACGGCAACCAACCGGCAATAAAATAATACCTCTGAGCCGCTGTGAGGGGCGATTTTTTGGTGGGTAAAAAACTGCGCCAATGGCCCTTGATAATTTGCATGGCACCATAAACCCAGCGAAAACGTTGCGTCATATAACCAGACAGGGTATCAGGCATCAAGCCTTTACCAAACGAATCCTTCACATAAACAGAGTCATAGCCTGCTTCATACAAACGCAAACCCAACTCGCTGTCCTCACAAATACACCATTCTGCCCAGTTACCCACTTCCAATAAAGCGGATTTTCTAATCATGGTCATCGTGCCATGCTGAATAATGGCGTTGTATTCGTTTCTTTGCACCATGCCGATATTAAAAAAGCCCGCATATTCCCAGTAACAAAAGGATTTAAAAGAGCTTTGATCGCGGTCACGATAATCCTGCGGCGACTGTACAAAGCCGACGTTTTCATTATCAAAATACGGCACCATACTGTTAAGCCAATCCGGCGATAAAATATAGTCACTGTCAATGACGGCAATAATTTCTGCATCACTGGCCGTTTGTTCAAGTGCATGGTTGATGGCACCTGCCTTAAAACCTGGCCAGTTTTCCAGATGAAAAAACCGGAACATAGGCCCCAGCCGTTCACAATCATCACGCACCGGCTCCCATACAGCAGGATCTTTGGTGTTATTGTCCATCACCAACACTTCAAGATTGGGATAATCTACTTTCGCCAAAGCCTCAAGCGTTTTACGCACCATCATGGGTGGTTCATTATGAATAGGCAAATGCAGTGAAACTTTGGGATATTTAAAATCAGCGCCAGGTGCCAATGGTTGAAAAGTTCGCTTGGTCTTTCTATGCCAAATCACTTCCGCAATTTCAAGACTTTCTATCAGCAAGATGACAACCGCCATTATCTGCATCAACAACATAACGCCAAAAAATACCATACTGAGGTTAGTTTGGTATTGCTGGGCACCAATGGAGGCAGACCAAAAAATCACCGAAACAGCAAGATTGGCACACACGCCAAAAAACAATATGCCGGGGAGTTTTAAAGTGCTTCGGGTAAATAAGAAAAACCCCATTAGCACCACACTAAAACCAGCCGCGCCAGTCGCCCAGTTTTTCCAGCCAGGCATGGTCAAAACATCGGCGTCCATCGGGTATTTAGGTTGTCTATCGGCGTTAAAGATGCCCCAATAAGCACCCGCAGAACCTTCTATAGACTTTTTCCAAGGTTGATCAAAGGCTTCGACGATATAATAAGTGACTTTTTCAGTATCAGCTCGATTAAGAAATTCACGCAGGAATTTTGCCTGATTGGATATTGATGCTTCCGCATGTTTAAACGGTTGACCATCTGAAGGCCAGCCGACTTCAGTGATAATAACGGGTTTATTCGGGTAAGCTTGCTGAACGGCATGGAAACGGTCAAAAACATAATCAACGGCGTCATCTGCGGCAATGCCTTCCCAATAAGGTAAAATATGCACCGCTATAAAATCAACTTCGGCAACCAGTTCCGGGTTTTTCAACCAGACATCCCATGTTTCTGAAGTACTCACGGGGCGCCAGCTGCTTTTTTTAACTTCGCGAATATAATCGATCAAGGCCTCTTTGGTAATATCAGCACGCAACAAAACTTCGTTACCTACCATCAGCCGAATAATTTTAGGATTATCCTGGCGCCCCACCTCAATTAATGTTTCGATTTCCTGACGATTTTTTTCCAGATCGCCATCAATCCAGGCACCTAAGGTTGTATTTAAATTATGCTTGGCCGCAAGTGCTGGAATCTTGTCCTGACCTTTTAGTACGCTGTAAGTTCGAATGGCATGAACCTTATCGGACAATAAAGCCAGATCGTTATCCATATCGGCTTCACTCGGGTAGGTCGTACCATTTTGCGTATCTTCCTTGCGCATGGGGTCATAGGTAACCCCCAGCGTGGTCTTGGTCCATGGCTCTAATTGCAAAGGGTTATTGATATAACTCCAAATACTGAAATTAATAACAACGAGCAATGCGACTACTAATAGAACAGCTATCTTTCTTTTCATCTGGGTATTGGAATTATCGCCTGAAGCGAATATCAAGTGTTTGATTGAGGATTGTTATTGGGGTCTAACGGTTTGACTTAAGTAATCCCGTTTAAAATAACCAATGTATTGATCAGCAACTTATTAGTCAGGCATTGCTTATAGCAACATAAATCCGACTGAAGCCGCTCAAACAGAAGATTATTTATCATTGGAAATCACCTTTTTCCTGATCTTTACAA
>JBAXUR010000229.1:0-3069 GCA_037129595.1 Methylococcaceae bacterium
GCCAATTCATAGAGTTTTCTGCCGTTATGTTTTAACGCAGAATACATGGGTGGAATCTGATCAATTTCACCCGTAAATTGTTGCAAACAGGCTTTTATTTCTGCAATTGAAAAATCAGGAACCGGTTTGGTTTCGATAACCGTGCCTTCTGCATCACCCGTATCGGTCATAACACCCAACTGAACAAGCACCTGATAGCGCTTGTTGTCATCCAGCATTAATGCCGAGACTTTAGTGGCCTCGCCAAAACAAAGCGGCAGCAAACCGGTTGCCAAAGGGTCCAGACTACCGGTATGCCCTGCTTTATTGGCATTAAACAAGCGCCTGACTTCCTGCAACGCTTTATTTGACGAAACGCCCAAACGCTTGTCTAGCAGCAAAATACCGTGAACATTGCATCCGGACTTGCGTTTGCTCATGTATCGGAATTGTCCGAATCATGCTTGTCCTGAACAGACTCCACGGTGGACTTGTCCTGAGCGGAGTCGAAGGGTTTGATCACATCACTTAATAATTCGGCCACTCGCATACCGGTATCAAATGAATCATCATAATGAAAACGCAGCTCAGAAATATGCCTTAAACGCATTCTTTTTGCCAACTGATGCCGAATAACCGGAGACATCTCATTTAACAATTTAACGTTAGCGCGTTTACCTTGCTCATCAACATTTAATACGGTGACATAGATTTTCGCAACCGCAAGGTCTTTAGTTACCACAACTTCATTGATGGTAACAAAACCTAACCTGGAATCATCGATATCTCGCAGCAAGATTAAAGAAAGCTCTTTTTGCATCTGTGATGAAACGCGGGCATTACGACCAAATTCTTTTGCCATAAGCTTACAGTTCCCGCTTAATTTCTATGCGTTCAAATACTTCAATTTGGTCGCCAGGCTGAACATCGTTATAATTTTTTACACCGATACCACATTCCATGCCCATTTTAACTTCGGCCGCATCATCTTTAAATCGACGTAAAGATTCCAACTGCCCTTCATAAATAACGACATTATCACGCAATACTCGAATAGGAAGGCTTCTCTTAACAAAACCGTCAATGACCATACAACCGGCAATTGCACCAAATTTTGGTGACCGGAATACGTCACGAACTTCAGCAAGACCGACAATTTGTTCTTTAATTTCGGGTGCCAACATACCGCTGATCGCTTTCTTGACTTCATCAATCGCATCATAAATGACGCTGTAATAATGCAGGTCGATATTTTTTTCTTCAATCAACTTTCTGGCTGTCGTATCGGCTCTAACGTTAAAGCCCATTAGAATCGCACCTGAAGCCAATGCCAGGTTGGCATCACCTTCATTAATACCGCCAACTCCACCAAAAACAATCTTAACTTCTACTTCTTCATTGGATAAAGAAACCAGTGATCCTCGTAACGCTTCCAAACTACCTTGCACATCAGTTTTGATAACCAGATTTACACTGGCAATCTCACCGGTTGCCATTCTGGAGAATACTTCATCCAGTTTGGAAGCCCGTTGTGCAGCATGTTTAGTGAATTTTTTACGGTCTTCACGATGTTTTGCCAAATCTTTGGCAATACGTTCGTTTTGTACCACCATAAACTCATCACCGGCATTCGGTGTGCCCGACAAACCAAGAATTTCAACAGGAGAACAAGGACCCGCTTCTTTAATCGTTTTTCCATTCTCGTTAAACATGGCCCGAACACGACCATATTCTTGACCACAAAGCACCATTTGGCCACTTTCCAGAGTGCCTTTTTGAATCATTATTGTTGCGACAGCACCACGACCTTTATCCAGTCTTGATTCAATCACAAGACCTGAAGCAGGGCCTTCAACAGGCGCTTTTAATTCCAAAATTTCAGTCTGAACAATTAAAGATTCAATTAAGTCATCAATACCCTCACCGGTCTTGGCAGAAATTTTAAGGAACTGCACATCGCCGCCCCATTCTTCAGCAAGCACGTTAAGAACCGACAGTTCTTGCATCACTTTATCAGGGTTTGCATCAGGTTTATCGATTTTATTGATGGCTACGATAATCGGCACATTAGCCGCTCTCGCATGCTCAACCGCTTCTTTGGTTTGTGGCATCACGCCATCATCAGCGGCAACAACAATAATGACTACGTCAGTAATATCGGCACCTCTGGCTCTCATGGCGGTAAAAGCAGCATGTCCAGGTGTATCTAAAAAGGTTACTGAACCATGATCGGTTTTGACTTGATAAGCACCAATATGCTGAGTAATACCACCCGCCTCACCGGCTGCTACGCGTGTTTTACGGATATAATCGAGCAACGATGTTTTACCGTGATCAACATGACCCATAATGGTTACAATAGGAGCGCGTGGTAATTCAACGCGGTTATCCTCTACCTGCGCTTCAGCCAGCATTTCCTGCTCAAGATCATCATCACTCTGCATAATCGCTTTGTGACCCATTTCTTCAACCAAAATAACCGCTGTTTCCTGGTCAATGCTTTGATTGATGGTCGCCATAATGCCCAGCTTCATCAAATGCTTGATGACCATCGCCGCTTTAACACTCATTTTCTGGGCTAAATCAGAGACAATAATCATTTCTGGTATAGTGACTTCTTTCACTATAGGTGCAACCGGCATCTCAAATTGATGTTTACCGTCAGATTGTGCACTAGCTCGTTGCGGTTGCTTGCCTTTTTTCTTGCCTCTTTTGGCATCTTTGCCTGATGAGCGTGAATTTCCGCCACCGCCTTCTTCCTGCTTTTTCCTGTGCAGTGTTTCCTGTTTTACTGCTGCCTGCTGCCTTACTTTATCCGCATTTTTCTTGATTGACTCTTCAAGTCGATGCTCTTTTTCTTGCTGTTTTTTTCTGGCATCGTCCACTTCTTTGGTTTTGATAGCTTTTTCCTGCTTGATTTTCTTTTCTTCCTTTATTTTTAAAGCTTCAAATTTAGCTTCAGATTCAATAGCTTCAACAGGCTCAAGAGGTTCAATCTCAGGTTCAATAACAACTTCAGGCTCAATAACGACTTCAGGCTCAACGTCAGGTATCGCGACAACTTGAACTTCCGGTTCAATTTTAACGGGC
>JBAXUR010000023.1:0-37347 GCA_037129595.1 Methylococcaceae bacterium
ACTGAGCTACCTGGGCGGAACTACAAAAGACGGCCATTAGACTAGATTACGCGGCGTTAGTCAATATAAAATATTAACTTATTAATTTGGAGGCAAGTTGGAGGCTGGTTATTTTTGGCTCTATAGTGATTTACAGCGGGTAATACATAATTAAAAATGTAAGCGGGTCATAAGATGAATTGATATTACCACTAGTCCTAAAGCCGTCATTCCGGCATGGATCGCCGGAATCCAGTTGCCATGGATGGCACTTACAAAGCATACAACTAGCTAATTTATAGTTTAATTTTAATAAATTCTATGCGATGTAGATTAGTACATCCTTGTACTCTGGATCCCGGCACAAATCTGTCTGGAACAGATTTGCATTTACCCGCAGGGCGGCAGGCAGGATAGCCTGGCGTGAATCCGTGCCAGGATGACGGCTTGACCGTTTTTGCTATTTATAAGATTTGCGTTTATCGGTATTTTGTATTATTAACCCACTACGATTAATAATAGAGCCTTATTTTTGTTACAAAGGTTAATAATCAAACGAGTGTCTTTTTCACACGCGGCTCTATAATCGCCAGTAATCACCTCATTAATAATGATTTGGGCAAATCCCATTGCACAGCTATATCGTTCTACTGATGTAAGCCAATAACTAAAAATTGGGGGAGAACATTTTTTATAGCAATTGCTTTTCTTTTGAGCTTTATCCTATACGTAATCTATCAGTAAAATATGATAATATTCCACTCAAGACACTACACGAAATGACTTGAGCATCCCCTCACCTCAACCCTCTACCGGTTGGAGTGGTGACAAGACGTTTACGTGTGCCATACACTTACCTAACACTAATTCCATAGAGGCAAACATGAAAGCAAACATTGGTTTAATCGGTCTGGCAGTAATGGGACAAAACCTGGTTCTTAATATGAATGACCACGGTTTTAAAGTCGCCGTTTTTAACCGCACTACCAGTACAGTGGATGAGTTTTTGGAAGGGCCGGCAAAAGGCACACAAGTAGTTGGCACACACTCACTGGAAGAATTGGTTGAGTGCCTGGAAGTACCGCGTATTGTTATGTTAATGGTTAAAGCGGGTGAGGTGGTTGATCAATATATCGACAAACTGGTACCGCTGTTAGCGGCTGGCGATATTATTGTCGATGGGGGTAATTCTCTGTTTACTGACACCAATCGCCGGACGGCAGCCCTTAAAGAAAAAAATCTTAATTACATCGGCACCGGTGTTTCGGGTGGCGAAGAAGGCGCAAGGCATGGCCCTTCCATTATGCCGGGTGGCAATAAAGCGGCCTGGCCGACGGTTAAACCTATTTTTCAGGCAATCAGTGCGCAGGTTGATGGCGATCCTTGCTGCGAATGGGTCGGTGATAATGGCGCGGGTCATTATGTCAAGATGGTCCATAACGGTATTGAATACGGTGACATGCAGCTGATTAGCGAGGCTTATCAATTGTTGTCTCAAGGTTTGGGCTTAAGCGCTGATGAAATGCACGCGATATTTGCCGAGTGGAATCAAGGCACATTAAGTTCTTATTTGATTGAAATTACGGCCAATATTTTGGCGTACAAAGATGAAGACGGTTTGCCTTTGGTGGACAAAATCCTGGATACGGCCGGTCAAAAAGGCACGGGTAAGTGGACGGGTATTAATGCGCTGGATTTGGGCATTCCCTTAACCTTGATTGGTGAATCGGTTTTTGCGCGTTGCCTGTCTGCTCAAAAATCAGAACGGGTTAAAGCCGCGCAGGTATTGCCTAAACGTATCCAGGCTTTTTCCGGCGACAAACAAGCCATGATTGATGCGATTCGTGATGCCCTGTACGCCGCCAAGATTATTTCTTATGCGCAAGGTTTTCGGTTAATGCGTGAAGCGTCCAAAGAATATAACCTGGCGCTTAATTATGGTGAAATTGCCTTAATGTGGCGCGGCGGTTGTATTATTCGTAGCCAATTTTTAAATGATATCAAACAAGCGTACACCGGTAATCCTGAACTGGAAAACCTGCTGTTGGCCGACTTCTTTATTAGCGCCATGAAACAGGCCGATGACGGCTGGCGCAAAGCCGTTATTTTAGGCATTGAACTGGGTATTCCTACCCCTGCATTTTCATCAGCCTTGGCGTATTATGACGGCTATCGCACGGAAAGATTGCCTGCCAATTTATTGCAGGCACAACGGGACTATTTTGGTGCCCATACTTATGAGCGCACCGACAAGCCCAGAGGTGAATTTTTCCATACCGACTGGACGGGACACGGTGGCAAAACGGCGTCTTCTACTTATACGGTTTAAACACTAATAGAACACGGATGACAATGACCAGACGGATTTTTATAAGCCGAAATAAAATTTGTCTGTAAATATTCACTTCCCCCTTTGAAAAAGGGGGCAGAGGCGGATTTATCTAATAAAATATCCCCTAACCCCTCTTTGTCTAAGAGGGGAACTGAATAATTACGTTTGTCTTATGCATTTAAATCCGTGTTTATCAGTTTAATCCGCGTTCCATTTCTCAATCTACCGAGTCTTTCTTTATGCACGCAGAACCTTGTACTTACGTTATTTTTGGTGCCACTGGAAACCTTTCCAGAATTAAATTAATGCCCGCTCTTTATCATCTGGACGTAGCCAAGCGCCTACCGCATGGCACACGTATTTTAGCCATTGGTCGAAGGCCTTGGGATCAGGCAAAATGGCTGAGTGAAGTCAGGGACATGATTCTGGCAAAGTCCAAAGATGATTTTGATGAAGTTGTTTTTCAACGCTTTAGTGAGCGCTTACAGTATCATCAAGGCGATATCGAACAGCCACAGTGTTATTCGGAACTGGCTGCACTGCTTAACGAGAAAAAGAATTTCTCTAAAAATATTGCTTTCTATCTGTCTATCAGTCCTGCCGACTTTGGTACTGTAATGGAGATGTTAAGCAATAATCACTTGTTTGATGAAGAAGACGGCTGGCGTCGTGTCATTATTGAAAAACCGTTTGGTTATGATCTGGACAGCGCCGAGGCACTACAAAAACGCATCAGCCGCTATTTAACGGAAGATCAAATTTACCGTATTGATCATTATTTGGGTAAAGGCATGGTGCAAAATGTGCTGGTATTTCGTTTTGCCAATGTCATGCTGGAACCGTTATGGAACCGCAATTACATCGATCATATTCAAATTACCCATTCGGAAGAAATCGGCATAGAGAGCCGGGCTGATTATTATAACGGTGCCGGCGCCATGCGTGATATGTTGCAAAGCCACCTGTTGCAATTACTGACGCTGGTAACCATGGAGCCCCCTGCCTCAATGGCCGCAGAATCTTTGCGGGATGAAAAAGTTAAGGTATTAAAATCTATCCGCCCTATTCCCAAAGAAGCCGTGCATGGTCATGCCTTTCGGGGTCAATATTCCCAAGGTCATATCAACGGTGAAAAGGTCAAAGGTTATTTACAGGAAGACAATATTCCTGCCAATAGCGTGACCGAAACCTATGCGTCCATGAAGCTGTATATTGATAACTGGCGGTGGCGCGGTGTGCCCATGTATTTGCGTACCGGTAAACGGTTGGCTCAAGCGCAATCGACTATTTCTATTTGCTTTCGCCATCCGCCGTTACAATTTTTTAGGGATACCAATGTGCAATGCATGAACCAAAACTGGATATTGTTGGGCATACAACCGGAAGAATGTATTCGTATTGAAATGACCGTAAAAGAACCCGGACTGGAAATGAGTACACGAACCAGCAGCCTGGATGCCAGCTTTAGAAATGAAGATGAAAAAGCCATCGACGCTTATGAAGATTTGTTGCTGGATGTTTTAAAAGGTGACCGTTCACTCTTTCTGCGCTTTGACGAAGTCGAATATGCGTGGCGTATTGTTGACCCCATCTTGCAAACCTGGGCAATTGAACGTGACCACATTGCCACTTATCCAGCGGGTTCTTGGGGGCCTGAAGACAGTCGCCTATTTGATAAAAGCGCTCAATCCTGGCGCAGTTCTTTAACACCGGAGTGTAAATAAATGCAAGATAACAGTCGTTGGCACAAACTGGAAACAGCCGATCAGGTGGCTATGGCCGCTTACCAACAAATTCTTAAGGCCGCTGATCAAGCCATTGCCGAACACGGCCATTTTAAAATAGTATTAGCCGGCGGAGGCACACCCGAAAAAGTGTATCGCTTATTGGCTCAGGCCGATGCCGACTGGTCAAAATGGTTTATCTACTATGGTGACGAGCGTTGTTTGCCAGTCGATCATGCGGATAGAAACAGCCTGATGGCAACCCGGGTTTTTCTGGAAAAAGTGGCTATTCCAGAGGCGCAGATTTTTACAATTCCCGCTGAACTGGGGCCGGAACCAGCCGCCATAAAATATCAACACATTGTCGCGAATGCGCTTCCGTTTGATATGGTTTTGTTGGGCATGGGTGAAGATGGTCATACGGCCAGTTTATTCCCAGGACATCAACATCCTGAAGATGAACTGGCTCATGCGGTTTATAATTCACCCAAACCACCGCCTGAACGGGTTTCCATCAGTGCAAAAGCCTTAAGCAACACACAACAACTCATCTTTCTGATTACGGGTGCCAATAAACAGGAAGCGGTTAATGACTGGCGTTTAGGTAAGGATTTACCGGTTGCTACCATCAACCCGAAAAACCCTATCGATGTTTATATTGATAAGGATGCTTACAATCCTTAGGGAAAGGGGGATTTAATAAGCTAAGGTAACGTCCACCAAATAAGCTGAACAACTTTAATTTTAAAATCCCCTCCCCCAATACCGTTAAGTTACGCGCAAGTTGTTTAAAAAAACCGGAGTGCAATCGCTTCAGCTATTGCCTGCAAAACAGCTAAAGCGGTTTTACTCCAGCTATATGATTAACTTAAAGGGCATTGACCTTTAACAAAAAAATCGGTGTTAAACCTGACCGACTTATAAAATAAGTCAGATTTGACCTTCTCCATTTTCTAACCTGCTGCTATTTTTATGCATCCAGGTTATTTTTAAAATAATGCAGAACATTCTTGTTCGCCACCCGAAAGATTTAACCATCGACTGGGCTCAACGCGTGGTTAACAACCACTACGCCCACATAGCGGTTTCCAGCGTAACCATTATTTCTGTTGACGTTGGTACGACAACGCGTGTTCGCATCAAAGTAAAACACAATCAACCCACCCTGTTGCCCGAACAATGGTTTGTAAAGCTGCCCTCGCTGGCTTGGCAAGCAAGGTTAATGACAGCTTTACCCCGACTGCTGCATACGGAGGTGCGCTTTTATAATGAAGTTGCTCCGTCGATATCGGTTACTGTACCGGATTTTCTGGCGGCACAAAGCCGGTTTGGCCAAGGTGCGACACTGGTGCTTACCGATGTAAGCAGTTGTGGCGCTCTACTTGGAAATGTGGGCGATGCGTTAACATTTTCTCAAGCCACCCAGGTTGTAGAAGAACTTGCCCGCTTTCATGCCTGCTTTTGGAAAAAAGAAAGTCTCAATCATACCTATCCGTGGTTGGCCAGTCCGGTTCGTCGCCTGGAAGATTTTTTGGGTACCGCAATAGCCGTTCCCTTGATGAAAAGAGGGCTACATAAAGCGGGCGATCTTGTCCCCTCAAAACTTCATGCAAGGGCAATTCATTACGCACGTCATCGCCGACAAGCCATGCGCTTTCTTACCGATGCACCACAAACACTTATTCATCATGATTGCCACCCCGGCAATTTATTCTGGAATCAATCTCAACCGGGTCTTCTTGATTGGCAGTTGGTTCGCTTTGGCGAGGGCATAAGCGATATTGCTTACTTTCTGTCCACCGCTCTTGCCCCTGAAACCCGGCGACGTCATGAAGCGGGACTAATCGCAATTTATGTGCAATGTCTTGAGAATAACGGTATCGAAGATATTGATGCCACTACTCTGTTGCAACGGTATCGCGCTCACCTTGTCTATCCCTTTGAAGCCATGCTGATAACACTGGCGATTGGCGGCATGATGAATCTTAAAAGCAACCATGAACTCATACGTCGAACCGCCGCTGCCATAGAAGACCTTGATGCCTTTGCGGCCATACCGCTTATAAAACAGTTATCATAAAAATAGTTTACTGCCCTTTGGTCATCACGGGAAGGGCTTTAACGACTGTTGTTAAGTTCACTCCTTACCAAAATCAGTCAAAGTGTTTTCACAAGCCTTTATCAATCCCTCGCCACTTGTAATACAATACTCAAGGTTAAGCTGATTGAACTATTAACAATCAACAAACATGACTGATGTTTCAACGTTAATAAGCCAACGAAGAAACTGTTGCAATTAGCAACATTTAATAATTATAAAAGAAAGAGGATACAGTTTTATGTGTTGGAGCGGGGAAGCGTCAGGCGTATTAGCCATCGCAGGTCTTAGTACTGCAGCGTATGTTGCACTTAAACAAGGGGAATCCAAAGAGCTTTGGATTCCGTTAACTTATTTTGCCTTAATGGAGTTATTACAGGCAGTAACTTACATCTATATCGATTTATGTGATAATCCGAATAATCAGATACTCACGCTGTTGGGTTATTTACATGTTGCGTTTCAGCCATTTTTTGTCAACATGGTGGCCATGTACTTTATTCCGAACAGCGTCAAACTAAAAATCCGCACGACCGTTTATACAATTTGTGCAATCGGTTCGGTTGCCATGCTCATCAAAATGTATCCATTCGGCTGGGCAGGGACTTGTAACATTGGCGTAGAAGGTTTTTGCGGCCCCAGTGTTTGTTCAACATCGGGCTCTTGGCATATTGCTTGGCAAATGCCTTTGAACGGCCTTATGTCTGATCCAGTTAAATGGTTGTTTGGTTTTGACTGGGGCTTGCACGCCTTCACCTATATTCTGGTGGCTTTTTATATGCCGCTAATGTATGGCTCATGGCGCTTTGTGGGCTTCCATTATCTGATTGGCCCCTTTATTTCGGATATTACGACTACAGATCCCAATGAATATGCCGCCGTCTGGTGCCTGTTCTCTATTGCCCTGTGTGTATCCGTCATTAAGTCACCGATCAGAAAGTATCTGCACGTTAAAAAATGGCCGTTTTATAAAACCGAAATTGGCGATTCGCTCTAGTTTAGGCAGGCATTTTTAATTATCACAAAGGATACAACGATTACGCTAACGCTTTGTATCCTTCGTGGTTCTGCTTATTGCATCATAACGCTTTTTCTTTTTGCACCCCAGTTTCCGGGTTTTGGATTAAATACACCTGCGCACCGTTCGCCGCAAAAACGACAACAGCCAGATTCATCCAGATTCCATTCAGACAACTCATACCAGTCACGGCCTATCAATAATTTACCGCAGCTGTGGCAATAAGTGCTGTCTGCCGACTTGTCATGCACATTGCCCACGTAAGCATAATGCACCCCGTTTTTTAAAGCAATTTGCCTCGCGAGTAATAAAGAAGCAATCGGCGTGGACGGCTTATCAAGCATCTTCCAGTCAGGATGAAATGCCGAAAAATGCAGGGGTACATCCGCTCCCAAATTCTCAACCACCCATTGGGTCATGGCTTCCAGCTCTGCTTCCGAGTCATTTTCACCGGGAATAATTAACGTCGTTAATTCCAGCCAAACCGAAGTTTCGTGTTTAATATATTTTAATGTTTCCAAAACAGGTTCCAGATGCCCGCCCGTTATTTGATGATAAAAACGCTCGGTAAAGGCTTTTAAATCAATGTTGGCGGCATCCATCCATTGATAAAATTCAGCTCTGGGTTCGGCACAGACATAACCCGCAGAAACCGCCACTGATTTTATGCCAAGACTTCGGCAAGCTTTAGCGGTATCAAGCGCATATTCATGAAAAACCACCGGATCATTATACGTGTAGGCAACACTGTCACAACCATAGTCCAACGCGGCCTGAGCAATGGCATCCGGAGATGCCTTGCTCATCAGCGTATCCATTTCTCGCGACTTGCTGATATCCCAGTTCTGGCAAAACTTGCAGGCCAAATTACAACCCGCCGTACCAAAAGAGAATACAGGGGTTCCGGGTAAAAAATGGTTTAGCGGTTTCTTTTCGATAGGATCAATGGCAAAACCGCTGGAGCGCCCATAACTGGTCATGACCAGTTGATCATCCAGATTCTGCCTGACGAAGCACAAACCCCGCTGATCTTTATGCAACTTGCAAAATCTCGGGCAAAGATCACATTGAACGCGCCCATCATCTAATCTATGCCAATAGTTTGTTTTCACCGTGTCATGGGCAATAAAAGCAGTCATTTTCATACTCCTCTGGAACCGTTAACAAATCATCATGTCACAGTCGGTTATTAACATGCAGTATCTGTCGTTTAGCTAATAGATTATAATATTTATTATTGCTTTGCAAAGATCCCCATTAATTTATTACCCAGAAATAAAGGAGACGCTAATGAACAGACAACCCGCTGTGGCAGGCTCTTTTTACCCTGCCAATCCAATACAATTACATCAAATGCTGGACACTTATTTAAACGATGCGGAAGCCGGGGGAAAAGTTCCCAAGGCCATCATCGCGCCTCATGCCGGTTACATTTATTCAGGCCCGATTGCCGCAACGGCTTATGCCCGCTTAAAAAAAGCGCATAATCTGATTACCCGCGTGGTTATCATTGGCCCATCCCATCGCGTCGCATTTAAGGGCCTGGCCGTAAGCAAAGCGCAAGCATTCATTACTCCGTTAGGTTCTATCACTGTCGACCAAGAAGCCGTAAAAACTATCGCCAAACTCCCCTTTGTCGATTATCTTGAAGAAGCGCACACTTACGAGCATAGCTTGGAAGTCCATTTGCCTTTTTTACAGGAAATGCTGGATGACTTCAAAATCGTACCCATTGTTGCGGGCGATGCATCACCTGAACAAGTCAGTCAGGTTATTGATGCGCTGTGGGGGGGCGATGAAACCTTGATTGTTGTCAGTTCTGACTTAAGTCATTATCATGATTATGCCGCCGCAAAAAAGCTCGACAAAACAACCAGCGCAGTCATAGAACACCTGCAATATGAACAACTCGCCAATGATTCTGCCTGCGGCAAAGTACCCGTCAGTGGTTTGTTAAAACTGGCACGGGAAAAATCACTCACCATTAAAACAATCGATCTGCGTAATTCCGGCGATACCGCTGGAGATAAAAGCAGAGTTGTGGGGTATGGCGCTTATGTCATTGATTAAAGAACATCAACAACGCTTGCTGGAGTTGGCAAAAAGCTCAATCCGGCATGGCTTGCAAACAGGCAGACCCTTAACAATTAATAGCGCCGATTTTCCGGATGAATTAACCGTCAAGCGTGCGACTTTTGTTACCCTGCAAAAACACCAGAAACTGCGTGGCTGTATTGGCATGTTGGAAGCCGTAAGGCCGCTGGCCGAAGATATTGCAGAAAACGCTTTTTTAGCGGCCTTTAAAGACCCCCGCTTTCCGCCACTGGCCGATGAGGAATTTAATGAACTGGAAATACACCTGTCCATATTGACGCCCTCAGAACCGGTTACCTTTACCTCGGAACAAGACTTAATAACGCAACTACAACCAGGTATAGATGGCTTAATATTGGAAGAAGGTCGACAACGAGGAACTTTTTTACCCTCAGTTTGGGAGCAACTACCAGAACCAGAGCAGTTTTTGCAGCATTTAAAACAAAAAGCAGGATTACCTCAGGATTACTGGTCTGACACTATTAAGATTTATCGTTATCGGACTGAAATGATTGGTTGAGTATCCATTAATTGAGATTGGCTTCCGAATTAAGACAGGGCAAAGCGAAAGACTTAACCGTTACGCGGCTCCGTTACGTCAAAAGCCTTTCCAGCACCTTGATTTTCTTATCATACCGCAACAACCTGCTATTTTTTTTAGGTACCCTGTTAGAAAATGTGACTTGTATATTGGAGTTGGACTATGATATGGTTCAATTTCAAATTACTC
This sequence comes from Methylococcaceae bacterium, assembly GCA_037129595.1. GTDB lineage: Bacteria > Pseudomonadota > Gammaproteobacteria > Methylococcales > Methylomonadaceae > Methylobacter_C. The sequence continues at coordinate 9,976 of JBAXUR010000023.1, forward strand.
ATTGATTATTTTTAAGATCATTTGAGCTTCTATTTTGAATCTGGTTATTTTGCTCTTACCTGTTCAAGTCATGTCTCTAATCGTTTTATCGGGCTTTACAACTAACTCGGTGACTTTAATAACCGAAGTGGAAAAATTAAAATGACAAATTACCGACTATTTTTATTAAGTTTCCTAACCGTTTCATGGTTTTTTCTAAGTGGTTTTAACAAACCCATTGATAACACTATGATCGTTGTAGAAACCCAAAAAACAGAACGTGAACTACAATCCGTCGAAACTGAAAACATCAAAAAAACTCTGGGCACAGAACCCGTAAAGGCAAAAAACAACGCGCAATCAGTCAAAATAAAACCGCAAAAATTAACCTTGGCAACAGATACCACTAACACTGATAAAGATAACGCTTCCCAACATAACGAATTTGAAAAACCGCTGGATCTTTCTGTTCCCTTTAAAGATTCTGAAAACATAAATCTAAACAATGTCCAAAAAGCAGTTGCAGAAAGCCTCGTGACTAATATTTTTTCCCCTGAAACTAAAAAAAAGCCGCAACCGCTAGAGTTAAATGGCGGATTTTTGATGTCTCCGGAACCGGAACTGGAAAAACGAAAATCTGTTGATGGTGCGGGAATTGTTATTAATATTAAACCTTGATTTAATCAGCACGTAACCACTCAGTAGATATTAGCTTTAATCATAGAACTCGAACTATATGGATTTCGACAGATTCTATTTTTAGCCCCAAAAAACATTATAAATTCATAAGATTTAAAAACTTCTCTTATCTGTGTCTATCAGTCAAATCGGTGTCATCCGCACTCTTTTTTAAATAAATGAGCAATGACCACTCTCGAAAATCAGCCAAAAACAAGGATGACTTATCAGTCCATCCATTCAATAATATGGTCTTCCAAATCAACCGCCATTGATTCTTTTATCGCATAACTTCTAATTGAAACTCCCGCTTTTTTAACACTGGCAGCACTTCCCGATACTAAGGGATGCCATGCAGGAAGCTGTTTATCCTCGTTCAGTAAACGGTAGGCACAGGTTGAAGGCAGCCAATGATACTGCGTAAAGTCATTTTGCTTTAAATTAAGACATTCCGGGACTAATTGGGTACGTTCGTTATAGCGTGTACAGCGACAGGTCGTTAAATTGATAAGCTTACAAGCAACACTGGTGAATACTATTTCCCCGGAATCTTCATCTTCCAGCTTGTGTAAACAACATTTTCCACAATTATCACACAATGACTCCCATTCTTCGATCGTCATTTCAGGCAGTTTTTTTGTTTTCCAAAAGCTCATAGCAGATTTTAATAATTTATAAATTAGCGATATATCCTGCCATGTTATCCCAAATTCAACAATGCAATTTAACTATAACGCGTTATCAGCTTTCTTGCTCAAGGTTTTTCGCTGCCAGTTCATTCAGAATTTGTCTAAAATGGGCATAACCGTGAATATTTAAAACGCCCACCTCATTTAAAACCCCTTGAAAATGACTCGCCGCCCTTCCACCGACAATAATTGCGACGTTATTGCCCACTAATTTTTTAAGTCGCCTTAGTTCTTTCGCCACAATATGATCATCGGTAGCAAAACTGAGACTCAGCGTCAATGCACAGGCATTGGTATATTTAACACCAGCCGCAATTTCTTCAGCAGGCAGATTAGCGCCCAGATAAGTAACTTGCCAGCCACTCAGTTCAGCCATAATAGCCGCCAGTAAAGCACCCAATTCATGTAATTGACCAATCGGTGTACTAACAATCATGCGGGGCGCATTAGCTGCACGGGGATTATTGTTACGTAAAATATAGGTCAAAGAACGAATAACAGATGAAGTCATGTGCTCATGAACCGGCCTCAGTTCTCCTGATATCCAACGCTCGCCAATTCTGGTTAACAAGGGCGTCAACAAGTGCTCAATAAATACTTCAGTACCCAACTCTACAATTGCGTTTTCAAAATGCGACTCCAGCATTCTGGCATCGAACGCTAAAACGGCCGCATAACATTTTTCAATATAATCCTCGGTAAGATAAACTCTGTCACTGACTGAAGTCGTCTTTCCATTCAATACAGGAATTACTGCACCGGCCTCATCTTTGATCAAATTTTTTAGATCATCCAGTGAATACCTGGCAATTTGACTGATACTATGACCATTGCCGGTGGCCTGATTGAGTAGTTTTAAACGTGCAATATCCTGATCGGTATAAACTCGATGTCCACCCGCCGTACGAGTAGGTGTTACCGCCTGATAGCGACGCTCCCACGCTCTGACAAGATCAGACTTAACCCCCGACCTTTTTGAAACGGTGCTAATTAAATATTGCGCTGAGTCACTATTAAGACCAGTCATAACGGCTTCTTTATCTCAAAAAAATAAAAACCATAGTAACATAAAGCTTTACAAAACATTGACAAAATTACGACAGAGGGCCATTAATACGCCTATTGGTAATTTTTGACCCTCTGTGGCGGCTTATTTCTAACGGGAAGTCTCTTTATTACTGAATTTATGAAGCGGTTGGCCGACCGGTTTGGACTTTTTCAACTTTTTCAACCGCCAGCTTAAGCTCGTCCAACGATAATTGGGTCAGTAAATGCAGTCCGGCACGAAGAATCTCGCCTTTCTTGACATGAATCCCTGCTGCCAGACAAGTTTTCTTGAGTTCTGAAATTTTCAGATAATCCTGTTCAGGAAATGAAAAACTGTCCCTAATCACTTTTACCTTGGCACTTTTTATTTTTTTTATATCCGTTTTTGCTTCAACTTCAACAGCGTCAACCACTTCTTTAGTTTCAATGGCGACACTTGCTTTTGCTGTTGAAGGCTTTTTAGCAACTTTTTTAACGACCGCTTTCTCAATGGGAAGATCAATTTGAAGCGGTTCGGTTTCCGTCTTTTTTGATTTTGGCTTTGATGTGTTCATTATGATCTCTTAATGCTTAAATAAAAAAATAACAGTATATACCGTTTATACGGTTAATTAATTATATTTATTAACCATAAGTTAAATGCCCAAGCCATCTGCTTATTTTTATCAACAATCGATTCGCATTAAATGGCTAACAATAAATTATAGACTAAAGATCTGACCTCGGACTGTAATTCATCACAATGTAATAATTAAAGCTTATTGTGCATTTTTTTATAAATAACTTTACTGGACAGAGCAAATGTTTGACTTAAAAATAAACTCCCTAAAACGGCAAGCTATTCTTGCCGCATCATTCTCAGTTATTGCCGCTATCTATTCAGCTCCCTCTTTGGCTGTAGTTGATCCTGTTATCCTGACTTTTTCTACGGTTGGTGATTCAAGACAGGATCCACAAAATATTGACCCAACAATTGTAAAAACGGCTCAAGTAGGTGTTGGCAATTGCCAAATTCCTTCTGGTGCTACAGGTTTGACAGCTAACCCTGGCTTATCTGGCCAGGATTGCAAATGGCTGCAAAACACAACCGCTTGGGCACGTATCATGCGTACCATTCAGTCACAAAAATCCCAACTGTTGTTCTTCAACGGCGACATGATTATGGGTTACGGAAAAGCAGGCGTCCCTGTAACTAGAAACACAACTGGCGTAAGTGAAGTAGCAATCACAAGCCCTGTCATCAGTGATGTCCTTAATTCGGATGCCATGCAGATCTATAAACAGTATGGCTTTTGGCGTGGCATGGTTGCAAACTTAATGGAAACAGGTACTTATGTTGTGCCAGTACCAGGAAATCATGAAGTGCAATGTAAGCGTTGTGGTAAAGCGGCTCAAGTTGAGAATGAAAATGCCTGGCGCGACAATATGGGCGACCTGATTCTTGATACCGCTCGTTTCACCAGCCTGGTGGGTACTGCTCCAACAAACTTCTCAAATTCAAGTGGTTCAGCTGACGGTCTTGCAACCGATCAATCACAATTAAGCTACTCATTTGATGTAGGTGCTTCGCATTTTGCTATTATCAACACGGATGCCGTAGGTAAAGACGGTTATGCTCCTACTGCTTGGCTGGATGCTGATATGCTTGCCGCTGAAGGCCGTGGCGCTAAACGCATGTTCGTCTTTGGTCACAAACCAGCCGTGTTCTACGTCGTAGGATCCGTAGTGGCATCGTCAACCTCTTCTCTTAGCGATAAAAATCTAGCCGCCGGTACCGCTTTCTGGACAGTCATCGACAATCATAAAGCGACTTACTTCAGTGGTCATGAGCATACCTATAAAGTATCAAAACTTAATGGCCTAACTAATTCTTACCAAGTTATCGTGGGTGCTGGCGGATCTCCGTTTGAATCTTCAGTAACTACTTCTGTTGCTAATGACCGCATGTACTCATGGGCTACTGTAAAAGTTTTCCAAAGCGGTGCTGTGCAAATGGACACTTGGGGTTTTGACCCTACCATGACTAATCCGGTTGTAAAATTGGAAACAGTTACTTTGCCACACAATTAAGTTTTTTCTAAAAAGGCAATTGACATGAAAAAATTAACAAGCTCTTTGGGATTGGTGGCGTTATTAACAATTATCCTGAGCAATCAGGTAAAGGCTGACATCATAGTCGATACCGGCACGCCCAACCAACTGGGTTCAGCTATTATGCTATCCGATGCTCAATGGTTGGCTGCCGAGTTTACGACTACTCAAGCCTGGCAAATTGATAGCCTTAAAGGCTTTATCAACGCTGATACCTCAAATCCGGTTAATGCGACTTATACCGTTGCTCTCTACAACAACATTAACAATCGCCCTGACACCTCTAGCGAAGTATTTGCACAACAATCGACCTTTGGCACTGATGGATGGAATGGTCTGCAAGGGCTAAATGTTGCACTTAATGCCGGTACTTATTGGTTGGCATTTGAAGTGCGTTCAGGCGATACTTTGCAGGGATTAATGGCGGTTTTTGCCCCAAATCCAGTACAAACCGCCTACAACGACGCAACCGGCAACGCTGGTTATTTGCCGACAACTGGCGCTAACTATAACTTTGGCGTACAAATCAGTGCCGTACCGGTACCGCCCTCGTTGTTTTTGTTTGCTTCCGGCTTATTGGCAATGGGTGGACGTCGCTTAGTTAAACGTCAGTCAATCTAACGTTATTCCAGTAAAGTAATTTGCACCGTCTGTTTTTTTAACAGGCGGTGTTTTATTAACCCTGATTTCTTAGGGTAACACTCCATAAATTCTCAACTTGAGATGATAGCATCTCACTCCTCGCGGGCTTGGCCTGCTCAAAGCGCCACCATTCAAATCAGCAAGACCATTTCCAGCATAGCAAAATCAGTCCTTAAAAATAACAGTGTCATTTTTATAAAGCGGGTTTTGACGTTATCAGGCTTATAATATCTCATCTTCTCAGGCTTACAGTGGCTTATTGCCAGTGCATTTAATCAACCTTGCTCACTCTTTCCAGCACTCGGCCTATAAATTTTCAGATAAATAATTTCGATGATACCGGATACTATCCCTTTAAGGGATGTTATCCCTGTAGATTGAAAACGTCGCGAAATAGAAGTTTAACTTCTGAAAGACTACATCAATCGCTATCAACCTAGATTCTGGCAACAAACACTTACCCATTCACAAACATATCCAAAATAATCGACTATGTATTTTCTAAAAAAACTCGGCATTACCACCCTAAGCGCCCTTATTGCCAGCAATGTTGCACAGGCAGCGGAACCCGGCCCAAACGACTGGTTTAATGCCGGACGACAAACGGTTATCGACGCCCAACAGTTACATCCAAACTCAAAGCGGGCAAAGAATGTGATTTTGTTTGTCGGTGACGGCATGGGCATTTCCACCATTACCGCGTCACGGATTTACGATGGCCAACAAAAAGGCGGACACGGTGAAGAAAATTCTTTAAGCTTTGAAAAACTACCTTACCTGGCATTATCAAAAACTTACAGCGTTGATGAACAAACCGCAGACTCCGCACCCACCATGACGGCCATGGTAACCGGCGTTAAAACCATTGGTCATTCAATCTCAGTCAATCAATTAGTGGCCCATAGCGAACCGGATGCTGAAACGGTCAATGCCAATAAACTCGCCACCATTCTGGAACAAGCCAAGCAACACGGTTTGTCTGCCGGCGTTGTTTCCACCGCCAGAATCACCCATGCAACCCCGGCCGCAACCTATGCCCACACTGCCAATCGCGACTGGGAAGGCGATTCGGATTTACCGGAAGGTGCCACGGTTGCTGATATTGCCACACAACTGGTTGATTTCAATATCAACGGCGGCATTGATGTTGCCTTAGGCGGTGGACGAACGCGTTTTATTCCCCAGTCGGCAACGGATCCTGAATATGGCATCGCAGGTAAACGTAAAGACGGCCGCGACCTCACCGCAGACTGGTTAAGCAAGCACAGCAATGCCCGCTATGTCTGGAATAAAACGCAATTCGATGCGATAGACCCTAAAACCACGGATCATTTATTAGGTCTGTTTGAACCCTCGCACGTCCATTATGAAGCCGACCGTATCGCTCATGACAAAGCCGGTGAACCGTCGCTGACCGAGATGACCGCCAAAGCCATCGATATCCTTAAAAAAAATCATAAAGGTTATTTTCTGATGGTCGAAGGCGGGCGTATCGATCATGCCCACCATGCCGGCAATGCGTATCGGGCGCTGACCGAAACCCAACAATTGGCCGCCGCCGTGCAAGCCGCACTGAATAAGACCAATCCCGATGACACCCTGATTATTGTCACTGCTGACCATAGCCACACCTTCACCATTGGTGGTTATCCTCAACGCGGCAATCCCATTTTGGGACTGACTCAAGGTGTGGGTGCAACCAGTCCTAATCTTGACATGTTGGGCCTACCCTATACCACTCTAAACTACGCTAACGGCACTGGCTACACCGGTAAATCGAATATTCAGGAAGCCGGTTCAAAATCATTCACAACATCCGCAACTGCGGCATGGGAGTCAGGCAGCGAAGGTCATAATCCAAAGTCATTTTCTCCTGCTACCGGCCGCCCGTTGCTCAAAGATGCCCAGGTACAAGGTTCTGATTATCTTCAGGAAGCCATTATCCCGTTAGGTGCCGAAACACATGGTGCCGAAGATGTCGCTATATTTGCAGGCGGCCCAAAAGCCCATTTGTTTCACGGCGTTATTGAACAAAACGTGATTTATCATGTAATGGCTGAAGCCTTGGGATTTACCCGACAAGACCCTGCAAAAAAAAATAAAAATAGCACACAAAAACAAACAGGTACATCATGGCAGATAAGGTAACTCGCAATAATAAGTCCCCAATTTATAGTGGTAGGGTGCGCATCGCGCACCTAAAACCGCACCCACTAAACGGTTTTATTTACCCCACAATCTATTATTTTTTCTACCTGTAGCGTAATTAGGGTTCTTTCTCTGGCATGGTTGTGGTGCGCGATGCGCACCCTACTCAGCTATAAAGTGGAAGATTATTTATTGCGAGCTGCCTAAAGGCCGGAGTACAAACCTAGGTTTGCACTCCAAATTAGGGGTTTATTTATTGCGCGTTGCCTAAACACAAATATTATATGTCGCTGAAAACGCCCAAGCCGTCATCCCGACATGGACTGCCGGGATCCAGTTGCCATGGATGGCATTCGTAACGCATCCACTTACTGTTTTTATTAGATACAAAGTAATATTTATGAAACGACCTGATTTATTTAAACTAATCATCAGTCTTGGCTTTTTCAGTTTTTCGACTGCCGCCCTTACCGATAATCATCAACAACTCATAGACGTTGCCTGCCGTTATAAAACGACAATAACGCCTGATGACAAATCCACTGCGCCGACAACAACCATCTGGTTTTTCTGGCGAAAACCCGACATGATTCAAACACAGGATGAAAGCGGCCGTTATGGCGAAATCTGGGAAAAGACAGCCACCGGCAACATTCAATACCGCAAGCTTTACCCAGCCGACAAAACCGCCGTCGAATATATGCCGGCAGATAGTACTACCCATAACCTGGATTTTGATTGGAACAAACTCGCCAGCATGCTGAATCAGCAAGAACTTAACGCCCTAAAGCGCATTGAAAACAAGCAAGTATTAGGTCGTAATGCCGAATTACGCACGGGTAAAATAAAGGATCAAGCCCTGGAAGTACTCTGGCTGCCAACCGAACAGTTACCGGCAATCATCATCAGAAAAGATAAAACCGGCACGGTAGAACTTAAGCTTGTTGAAATTACACCGTTGTCAGCAGCCCGCCAAAAACCGATAGACAGTAAAACCATTGCCAATTACAGACAGATTGACGCCGCTGATTTCGGTGACATGGAAAATGACCCATTCGTTAAGAAATTGATGTCGGTGGAAGGGCATCATGCTCATTAGCTTAATCATTATTATAGCCAACACCTAACCTCACTGTTCATAAGTGATGCCCTACAAAGGTAATACATTACGTAAAACTGTCACTAAAATGACATCTATTTTTAATATGTAACAGGCACTATTCCATTGAGTAAAGCAGCTCCCTTATATCACCGGGATTGAAAAATGCAGGTCTTAGTAAAATAAGATATCCACATTGTCGCTTTATAGGTTTATCAACTTATCAAAACTTTTTGGAATTATCATGCATAAAAAATTGTTGCTTTCAGCTTTAATAACATCACTTTGCACGGCTACTTCAGCCCATGCCGGACTCACTTCAGGCCAATTAATCGCTATTGGCAGCTTGAGCGGCAGCTCTGCCGGGGCTTATGCAGATTTATCAGGCTTGACAGGATTGCTTGAAAATGGAGTTGCCGGCAACTCACTGGGCGGAATTGGTTCTGGCCTTGCTTGGGCAGGTGGCAACACATTTATTGCTACGCCAGACCGTGGTCCAAATGCAGTTACCTATAACAGTGCCGTAGATGACACATCCTCTTATATTTCACGTTTTCAAACTGTTACTCTGGATTTAACCGCCAATACATCGGGTACCGGTTTGGCTTATAACCTTACACCAACATTAACGGCAACCACTTTATTGTCTAGCGCCACTACGCTTAATTATGGCACGGGTGCAGGTTTGGGTAACAAAATTGATGGCATTACACCAATCGGTTCCGGCGCTCCCGATCTTAACCTCACCAATAGCACTAATTATTTTACCGGTCGCTCTGACAACTTTGGTACTGCCAATGCCTTGGGTGCTGCCGACTCAACCTCAGCAAATCCAAGTAATGCCCGTTTCGATCCCGAAGGCGTACGTGTCTCCAATGACGGCAAGAGTGTATTTATTTCTGATGAATACGGCCCTTATGTCAATCAGTTTGACCGCACAACCGGTGAGCGCATTAAATCTTTTGCCCTGCCTGCAAATCTGGCAATTGCCAATCAGTATGCAGTGGGCGCAACTGAAATAAGCGGCAACACCATTGGACGGGTTACCAACAAGGGCATGGAAGGCTTGGCTATTACTCCGGACGGCACCATGCTGGTTGGTATGATGCAAGCTCCGTTGGAACAAGATGTTAAAGCCAGTGGTAATGTTCGAATTGTAACTATCAACATTGCAACGGGAGTGACTCATGAATATGCCTATCACCTGACTACGGGTTCAGGCGTCAGTGAAATTGTTGCCATTAACAATCATGAATTTTTGGTTGACGAACGTGATGGTAACGGCTTGGGTGCAGGAAATACAGCCTCAGTAAAATCATTATTCAAAATCGACATTGCCAACGCGACTGACGTAACCAATTTTTCTACTACCGGCTCAACAGCAGACAAAAATGCTTTAACTACTGCCGCAATTCCAAAGACACTGTTTTTGGATATTGCCAGTACTCTTAAAGCCAATGGTATCACAGCCGCTAATATTCCGGCCAAGCTTGAAGGCGTAACTTTTGGTCAAGATATTATCGATAACAATACATTGTTCCACACCTTGTATGTTGCCAACGACAATGACTTTATTCCTGGAACAGCCGGCTCTAACCAGTTTTATGTTTTTGCTGTTGCTGATACCACAGGTATTAACGGCCTTAATTTTCAGGCACAACAAATATCTGCTGTGCCGGTACCTGCTGCAGCTTGGTTGTTTGGAACAGGCTTGATTGGATTGCTGGGTTCGGCAAGAAAGCGTAAATCTGCTTAAGAAATAGCTTTGCTTGATCAAGCTAACGAAGGCCAATAGGTCTTGGTTAGCTTGAACATCAACCACCAGCAATAACTCATTATTAATTTACAGAGTAACATCATGAAAATAAACAATATTCAATCAACGTGTTTAGTCGCCACACTAATGCTTGCAGCAAGTATCCAAGCAAATGCCAGCATTATCATTTCTGAAGTTCACCCAACGGGTAGCTCAGCTACAACCACGTATGCAGCAGACTGGTTTGAATTAACAAATACCGGAACTTCAGCAGTAGATATTACTGGCTGGAAAATGGATGATAATTCAAATTTGTATGCTAACGCTGTCGCTTTTCGTGGGATTACCAGTATAGATGCGGGGAAATCTGTTGTTTTTCTTGAAACAGATGCCATTGGTACAACCGATGCAACAAAAGATGCTTCATTTAAAACTGCTTGGTTCGGTGCAAATGTACCCACAGGGTTTTTAATAGGCAATTATGGTGGTTCAGGTGTAGGTCTGGGAGCTGCTGTGGCTGGAGATGCTGTAAACATATTCAATAGCACTGGTACATTAATGGCCAATGTTGTTTGGGGGCTTGGCACTGTCGGAACATCATTTAATAATGCTGCAGGCTTAAATAATGCAACCATCTCAACATTAAGCGTAGTTGGAACCAATGGCGCCTTTACATCAGTAACCGGAGCTGAAATCGGTTCACCAGGCACTGTTAGCTCTGTTCCAGTTCCTGCTGCTGCGCTGTTATTTGGTACCGGTCTAATCGGCTTAACCGGTTTTGCCCGCAAGCGCAAAGCAGTTTAAGCGTTAACGTTGTAATTTGGGCAACCACTTTATCGTTGCCCAATATGACGAAAACAGGATAAAACCTAGAATTCGCTGAGACACTCAACGCCTCAATCTTGATAAAGGGTGAGGCGTTTCAATGCTTTCAGCAAATTCTATGCGCTACTTTATATCCTCATCATCGACATGAAAGGTGTGCAGCATCCGATGAGTAACAGGAGCAAGCACAATCCCCATTACAGCAATAAATACCAGCCCGCTAAACAGCGCATAACCGGCAGCGAACATTTTTGCTCCCGTTGTAATCAGTGGATTAACCGGCCCCATTCCTCCGAGAATCATGGATGCCTCCAAAATAGAATCAACCCAATCTAATTGGGCTATGTGATGATAACCCATAACACCCATCAACAAAGCAACACCAATCAAGATGCCTGCCAGCGCAACAGACACAGCCATCCTTCTGACAAAAACAGATAATGGAGCCAGCTTTTCACATTTGCTTTCAAACATCACAATCTCAACATATTAATATCAAATCATTTCCGCTAAAAGGGTGATTTTGATCATAGGCTTAGCGTCTATAAGCTGATATGCGAATGGCCATGCGTTGTATTAATTGTAAGATGGATCGCCGTCAAGCAATCAACCGCGCAACTATGTGATGATTGGCGGTTTGCCCCGGCAAAACCGCCCTACGCACTAAAAAATCATTTTTCAATAATAGCCAATTTGTCCGAGTCGATACCCAGTAACAACTCGCCTTTTAACAAGCCGATTAATTCCCGACCTGCCATGGTAAAACGCCAACCATGCAGTAAAGGGCAATCTTCATCATCGTTAAACAACAGTTCTTCAAGGTCTTTACGTGAGGCAAGAATAGTCGGGTTTAAGGAGTTTTCTTCTGCGCGTATTCTTACCAAGGCCGTTAAAATGTCGAGTATGGCTTCTTCTTGCTGAGTTTTTTTTGCGGGGCGGTCTTTTTCATGTAAAGGCAGCGGCGCACGATTTTTGGCCTCGGTAATTAATTGGCACAGTTCTTTACCATAACGGTTAACAGCCCGCTCATTAATGCCTCGTACATTAGCCAATTCCTCAACCGTTTCGGGTTGTAGCTTAGCTAAATCAAACAGCAACTCATCACGTAACAGCCAGCTTTTAGGGCGATCTTCAGCTTGTGCGGTTTTTTCTCGCCATTGCGCCAGCGCCTGAATAATGGATAACTGTTTTCCGGTTAATTTATTTTTGCCTTTTATTTTAAACCAGGCTTTTTCAGGCTCTACCTTATAAAGGGCAGGATTGGTCAGTTCTGCAAAGTCATGTTTTAGCCAATCAATCCGACCTAATTCGGTCAGTTTTTGAACCATGATTTTATAAATCTGGCATAAATAAATGACATCATCGGCGGCGTATTCAATTTGCGCTTCCGTTAAAGGACGCTTGCTCCAATCTGCACGGGTATGAGCTTTATTTAAGTTAACACTTAACAAGCTGGAGACCAGCATGGCATAACCCGGATTATCCTGAAAACCCAACAACGGTGCGGCTACTTGGGTATCAAAAATCGGTGACGGCAGCTTACCTGTCCATTGATGAAAAATTTCCAAATCTTGTCGACAGGAGTGAAAAACTTTTACGATAGCCGGATTGTAGATCACCTCAAAAAGACTATCCAGATTAGGCAAGGCTATCGGATCAATACAGGCAACCCATTCTGGAGTTGCTATTTGCAACAGGCAAAATTTTGGATAATAAGTCTTTTCACGCAAAAACTCGGTATCAAGCGCCAGCCAGGTCTCTTTTTTTATCTGTTCGCACAGGGTGGCCAGTTGATCAGGGGTGTCAATATATTGTATGGGTGTCATAGGTTTACAAGAACAATTATTAAAATTAACCAGACAGCAAAGGGATGATCATTTCAAATGAGCAACAGCATGCAAGCAGGCATTCCCGATAGGTTGAAAGGTTTTATCCGGATATCATCCGCTGTAAAAAAGTAGCGCAGTAACTTAAATCAGTCCTTACAGCGCTAATACGTCCAAACCTGCATTCAATGAAACTTCCTGCCCGTCAGCTTGCTGACCATGCATCAAACCTGCGAAATCAAATAATTGCCGGTCGGCTAATTGTGAAGGCGCAACATTCTGGAGGCTGGTAAATATGGTTTCCAGTCGCCCTGGAAATTGCTTATCCCAACTCGCCAGCATGACTTTCATCGCTTGTCTTTGCAAGTTTGCCTGAGAGCCGCACAAATTACAGGGGATAATAGGAAAATCCTTAAAGGCAGCAAAGCGTTCTATTTCTTTCTCACGCGTATAAGCCAGCGGTCTGATGACGATATTTTTTTTATCGTCACTCAATAATTTGGGCGGCATGGCCTTGAGCTTTCCACCGTAAAAAATATTCAGAAAAAACGTTTCCAAAATATCATCACGATGATGACCTAGCGCTATTTTGCTAATACCGTTAGCTTCAGCGTAACCGTATAAAGTGCCACGTCGGAGTCGTGAGCACAAGCCGCAAGTGGTGTTGCCTTCAGGAATAACGCGTTTGACCACGCTGTAAGTGTCTTTTTCAATGATATGATAAGGCACGCCCAAGGATTCAAGATAGGCCGGTAAAACATGCACGGGAAATCCCGGCTGTTTTTGATCAAGGTTAACGGCTATCAACTCAAACTCAACCGGCGCGGTTTTCTGTAAACCCATCAAGATGTCTAATAACGTATAGGAATCTTTTCCTCCTGACAGGCAGACCATCACCTTATCGCCATTCTCGATCATGTTATAGTCGGCAATCGCATCACCGACAGTATGGCGTAGTCGTTTTTGTAATTTGTTAAATTGAAATATGGATTTTTGCTTTGAATCTGACATGGTCAGAATTATATTCGATGATGAAGCAATGTGCATTTTATAACGTGTTCACGTTAGTTTATGCCGGTTGCTAAGGAGAAAAGGAAATCGGGGTTCATAGTCTACTGAACCCCGATAAGAAAAACATTAGCCGTTATAACGCTGAAAAATTAATGTCGCGTTAGTACCGCCAAAGCCAAAACTATTGGACATAATGGTATTTAAAGTTAAATTATCCTGGCGCTCACATACAATAGGGATGCCTTCTGCGCCTGGGTCAAGTTGCGTTATATTGGCGGAAGCACTCAGAAAGTTTTCTTCCATCATTAATAATGAATAAATGGCCTCATTAACACCGGCAGCGCCTAACGCATGACCGGTCAGTGATTTGGTGGAACTGACCCAAGGCACATTGCCTGCACCAAACACCTCACGCAAAGCGCCCAATTCTTTGGTATCGCCAACCGGCGTGCTGGTTCCGTGGGCATTGATATAATCAATCTTGCCATCCACCGTGGACATTGCTTGCTGCATACAGCGCACGGCACCTTCACCTGACGGTTGAACCATATCATAACCATCAGACGTTGCACCGTAACCAACCAGTTCTGCATAGATTTTGGCACCACGCGCTTTGGCATGTTCCAACTCTTCAATGACTAAAACACCGCCACCACCGGAAATAACAAAACCATCGCGGGTTTCATCATAAGGTCTGGATGCGGTCGTTGGTGTGTCATTATATTTGGAGGATAAAGCCCCCATTGCGTCAAATAACACCGACATAGTCCAGTGAACTTCTTCGCCGCCACCAGCAAACACCACGTCCTGTTTACCCATCTGGATTAACTCCATGGCATGACCAATACAATGGGCACTGGTCGCACACGCTGAGCTAATGGAATAATTGACACCCTTAATTTTAAAGGGTGTTGCCAAACAAGCCGTATTGGTGCTGGACATGCTTCTGGGCACCATGTAGGGGCCGACTTTTTTAATGCCTTTTTCACGCAGTATATCTGCCGCGTCAACAATGTTCGATGTTGAAGGGCCGCCTGAACCCATTACCAGACCGGTTCTAAAATTAGACACATCGGCCTCGGTTAAACCTGAATCATCAATGGCCTGCTGCATTGCGATATAGTTAAAAGCGGCTCCGTCACCCATAAAACGTTTTGTTTTACGGTCGATAAATGCGTCCAGGTCTATATTAATAGGGCCATGTACGTGGCTGCGAAAACCCAACTCCTCATAAACGTTTGCAAAAGTGATTCCTGAACGACCTTGCTTTAAGGAATCGACAACCTCATTCCGGTTATTCCCAATACTGGAAACAATGCCTAATCCGGTTACAACGACTCTTTTCATTTTTCTTTTGACCCCTAAAAATCTTCTGTAGAAGTAAACAAACCAACCCGCAAATCGGTCGCTTCATAGATTACCTTTCCATCAACTTCCATGGTGGCATCTGCTATACCCATAACCAGTTTACGCATAATCAGTCTTTTTAAATTAATCCGGTAGGTTACCTTTTTGGCCGTGGGTAATACCTGCCCTGTAAATTTAACTTCTCCCACACCTAAAGCGCGTCCTTTGCCTGGCCCACCCATCCAGCACAAATAAAAGCCGACCAGTTGCCACATGGCATCCAGCCCCAAGCAACCGGGCATCACAGGATCGCCCTGAAAATGACAAGCAAAAAACCACAAATCAGGATTTATATCCAGCTCAGCGATAATTTCACCCTTTCCATAAGTGCCGCCTTCATCCGATATATGCGTAATACGATCCATCATCAGCATGTTTGGCAGGGGTAATTGCGCATTTTTAGGTCCGTATAGCTCTCCCCTTCCGGACTTTAATAGTTCTTCGCGCGTAAAACTATGCTGTTTCTGCATGCTATTTATGTACCTTTGTAATTATTCTTATAATTTAATGCGGGTATTATCTAACAGACACTGAAAAAAATCAGCTCAAATTTTAGCGGGGACGCACATCAAAGAGCAATCCGGTGATTTTTAATGCATTTCTTTGTAGCCGTTGTTGATAAATAATGGCATAAGACAGCACAGAAGTTACATATTTTCTGGTTTCTTTAAAGGGAATGGTTTCTATCCAAACATCAGCGGGAACAGGCTTA
Organism: Methylococcaceae bacterium; assembly: GCA_037129595.1. Classification (GTDB taxonomy): domain Bacteria; phylum Pseudomonadota; class Gammaproteobacteria; order Methylococcales; family Methylomonadaceae; genus Methylobacter_C. Next base: position 25,886 of record JBAXUR010000023.1, read on the forward strand.
TCGCCAGGCAACCATTTAACTACCCGGCTTGGCCCCGCATTATAAGCCGCCGCTGCCAGTGCAAAATGGCCATCGAAGCGGTTCAATAATTGTTTATAGTAAAAAGCGCCGTATTTAATATTAATATCCGGATTAAACAAACTATTTTCCGTCTGCCAAGGCTCTTTAAGATTACGTGCTATTTGCTGACCCGTTTCCGGCATGATTTGCATTAAGCCACGCGCACCGACTGCCGATTTTGCATTCTTATCCAGCATACTTTCCTGTCGAATCAAGCCAAAAATAATGGCCGGTTCAAGTTGTTGCCACTCCGCATTACTCTGAACCTGGCTCAAATAACTCATCGGAAATCGCAAGGCCAAATCATCCCAATAATCCGCTTTAACCAACGTCATAATGGCGACCTGATCCCATTGCCACAGTTGGGCTAATTTAGCGGCAATCAAGATTTGTTCTTTGGGTAATTTTTTTAAGGTAAACCACCACTGTCGTTTTGCTTCGGCATCACGATTTAAGATTTCCAACTCTTGAATCGCTTTAAAATCGTTTGTTTGAGCCAGCTTTTCAAGCGCATCCCCAACGATAACAACCGGTTTATCAGTCAAGTTATAGGGCTTATTGACCGCATCGGCCGCCATAAACCCATAGTAACTTCTATCTTGCGCCAGGTGATTAAAAATAGACAACCCCTGCAGCACGTTTCCAGCTTCGATCAAAGAGCGTGCTTGCCAGTATTGCCACTGCGGCGTTTGTTGCTCTTCAGAGGTTAAGCCCGCCAGTGCTTGTGCAACATGCGGCCAATTTTGTTCAAACAAAGCCGCCCTCACCTTCCATTCTCTGACCTCTGCATCAGCAGTAACCAACTGATTCAGGCGATTATATGCCCGGTTATCACGCGCACGCGCCAAGGCCAGCGCCAGTCTGCGTTCAAGTTGTTGGGTAGTTTGGTTATTTATAACAAAATTTCGCTTTCTACTATCCCAAAGACCCAGCGCCGAATCAAGGTCCGACTGAGCCAATCGATCCACACCGTGCGCAAAGATACGACCGTAAAGATCATCGACCCCCATAAACAGACCGCCTTCGATGAGCGCGGGCTTTTTATGAACCTGCAACCAGAATTCAGCGGTGGCTTGATCCGGACTATCCAGAAAACGCTGTACATAGCTTGCCAAAGATTTATTGTCTTTCTTTAAGGCTAATTCAAAGCGTTGCCAAATCAAATCCGTTGTAAAAACCGGCGATATCGCCAACACCGAAAACAGGGCATCACACTCTTCAGGCTGCCGGTCGCCGACAGTCCATAAACGTTTGGCCGCATTCAAAGCCAGTTCTTGATTACCTACTTTATAATTTGCCCAATAAAACCGACATTCAAGCGCCGTATTATCACTGGCTTGATAATTATTGATCAATTCAGGCCAACGTTCATTATTAGCTAGATAATTTAACCAATCGGTGCGGAGCAAACCAGCGTAGAGGGAGTCTTTATAGGTTGTTAAATAAACCAGGATTTTATCTGTCTCCGGCAAATTATTTTTTAACCACAAATACTGCAAATAGGGATAAAGCGGATAATCTGTCAGCGTGGCGCTCACAGACAAAAACGCACTTTGATCATCCTGCGCCACCAGTTTTTCTGCCAACAAAAAAGCCTGCCGTTGCTGCTCCAGCGTATTGCTAAAAACGGTATTTGAGAAAAAAACCAGAACATACAACAACACGCTTCCAGGGACACATTTTATATTCATATCGGTAACTATTTTGCACTTTACACCGGACAGAGACTACCCAACATTATCAGATATTAATCGCAGACGGCTTTAGGTAACGTATTTATTTAAGAAAACTGGAGTGCAATCGCTTCAGCTATTGCCTGTAAAAACAGCTAAAGCTGTTTTACTCCATTCTGATTAACTTAGGAATGTACATGAAATAACGTCGGCATCTTGCTCCCTCTCCCTCCGGGAGAGGGCTGAGGAAATATAAACGGTCAAGTTATTTCATGCACGCTCCTTAACCGCACGGGGGCTGAATATTCAATCTTGGTAAAAAGGCGCTTAATAATCCGTAGATCAACTCCGAAGTTCAGTAAAAAACGCAGAGATTTTTCTGCAATACCGCTTTAGATTTGCTTAACGTGGCTTACCTATCCGGGTATTTTTAAAAACCCGGACAGGCAAAGAGTGGCAACTACAAAGCACCAAAATAAGCAGCCAATATTTTCATATCTTCATCAGAAAGAGTGCCTGCAATAGCTTGCATGTGTCCGTTTTTACGCTCGCCTTCTTTAAAATTGCTTAATTGCTTTACCAAATAATTGGGATGCTGACCGGCAAGCCTTGGAAATTGACCATTACCTTCAGCGGACGCGCCATGACAGCCTAAACACATAGTGGCTTTGGGCTGACCTGATTTTGCCAAGGTTGCATCACCGCCTGCGCTAACAGCGGATTGACTGGAATAATAAGCAGCCAAGTTATTGATATCGTCCTCACTTAAATTAGTAGCCATGGATTGCATCATCGGGTTATTACGTGTTCCCGCTTTAAATGCCTTGAGTTGAGTAACTAGATAGAGCCTTTGTTGAGCCGCTAAATTAGGCCATTGAGCGTTGCTGCTTTTGCCCTTTGGACCGTGACAACCCATACAGGCAGTCGCTTTTTGTTCGCCAGCCGCCATGTCGGCAGCAAAAACAGGTGCCGTCGCAAAACAGGCCAACAGCACAATAACCAAAAGTGGATGTTTTAATGTGTACATAGCTCACCTCTATAAAAAGATTAAACGATCAATGACTATTTATCCGGATAACGTTTTTAATAGCCGACTTGTTGATTTAAACAAAGCGTTTTACTATACAACTAAAAAGCTCCCATGCTAATGAAAATTTCTGATTTTACCGATTATATTGAGTGGTTAACGTGGGAGACTACAAACTTAATACCTGACAGTTGAGCAGGGTGCGCATCGCGCACCACAACCATGCCAGAAAAAGAACCCTAATAGGCTACAGGTAAAAAAAATAATAGGTTGTGGTGCAAATAAAACCGTTGAGTGGATGCTATTTTAAGTGCGCGATGCGCACCCTACCAGTATAAATTGGGGGCTTATTATTACCAGTTACCTTAATACCTGACAGATTTTAAGCGAGTAGCTTTTTTCTAATCCCAATCGCCCCCAAACCATCCCACCTCTAATGGGTTACGTTATCAATATTGCCCGCATAAGCTTGCTGATACCGTTGTTTAATAGCCTGTGCCAACTGATGGACTGCCATCGCATATTTATTACTGTTATTGTATTTCTTGATCACTTTAAAATTGGGATAAACACGCCAAAACTCATTACCTTCATAAGTGCTCAGTTCAATAACAGCCTCATCGTTAGCGGGGCTGCTACGTTTGGTAACGGGACTATGCAACTGCCAACCGCTACGCGAAAAATAATTCGCCACACTGCCGACCGCATCCTTGGGATGCCAAAGATCACGACGGCCATCGTGGTTAAAATCTACCGCCAACTTTCGAAAACTGCTGGGCATAAATTGTCCATAACCCATAGCACCCGCCCAAGAGCCTTGCGGTTGACGCGGATCAAAACCTTCATCACGCGTCATCAGCAAAAAGTTCTCCAGTTCAGACGTAAAATAGCTGGAGCGCCTGAATGTGTCAAAAGACAAGGTAGTTAAGGCATCAAAGATACAGGTTTTACCAAAATTTTTGCCAAAATAAGTTTCCACACCAATAATGCCGACAATGTATTCAGGGTCGACACCATAAGTGGCGCTGGCTTGTTTAATAGCGTCTGCATTATTGCGCCAAAACTCCACGCCATTGCTGATATGCGCATCGGTTAAAAACTTGTTGCGATAGCGCGTCCAACTGCCCAGACTGGGCTTTGATGGCCCCGTAGAGGGTGCCGGACTTTCCAAACGAATAACCGAATCCAGCCGGTTAGCTTGCGAAAACAAACCATTTAAATAAGTTTCCGAAAAGCCCTGCTGCTTCACCATGTGCTGAATAAAACTGCGTACCGCTGGCGAGTTGGCGTAGGTACCCGTTAATTTGTTGGCACCATAACTGCTTGAATACGGTGCCTTGCCATGACTGCTTGGATAGTGTTGATCGGGCTGCTCTAACGGATAACCGGCCGGTGGAATTTTAGTTTGTTGCTGGGTGTTTTTTGCAGAGTCATCATGATAAGTCACCGGTTCACTGGCACAACCGACCAGCAACAATGCAAAAGCCAACTTGAATAAGCGTTTATAAACGATGGTTGACATAAAATCCTCTCTTGTTCGTACTGTTAAATAAGCGTTCACGCTTTCCTTTATATTTGATGTTAAAATTCTTTTTGATTAGCAAGATGCCGGTCGGGGGTTTTAACCGCGACCGAAACGTTTTAAAACTTCAAAAACTTTCAAAACGTGAGTAACGGAAGTACAAACCCCGGCACGCTTCATAAACCGTTGGCTATGCCGGTCGGGGTTTGCAACCCCGACCGAAACGTTTGAAGGCTTCAATAACTTTCAAAACGTGAGTAACGGAAGCACAACCCCTGTCACGCTTCAGCGATGCGTGACTTTACCGCACTTGACCCTTCCGGTAAATAAAGATCATTTTATCGCACATTCATCAATTTGTTTGCATTCTACACAGCTTTTTAATTTTATGAATATAGACCAACACTGGCTCACAGGCATTACCAAAACTCCCTCACCCAATTGTGATCAACGCCCCGATCCAGCCGATATTTCTTTGCTGGTGATTCATTGCATTAGTCTGCCGCCGGGTGAATTCAATAACCCTTACATAGATCAACTTTTTTGCGATTCGCTCAATCCCGATGATCATCCTTATTTTAAAGAAATTTATCAGCTCACGGTATCAGCGCATTTGTTGATTAAACGGGATGGGAGTTGTGTGCAATATGTGCCTTTTGACAAACGCGCCTGGCACGCCGGACAATCAAACTATCAGGGCAGAGAACGCTGTAATGATTTTTCGATAGGTATAGAACTTGAAGGCACCGACTCAATAGCTTATACCGAAGAACAGTATAGGCAACTTGCTACCGTGATTGACACGTTACTTAAAACGTATCCAACGTTATCGAGACAACGAATAACCGGACACAGTGATATTGCCCCCGGACGAAAAAATGATCCGGGTGCATCGTTTGACTGGCAAAGAATTTGAAAGAATTGCCTGATGGGTTTCGCTGTCGCTCTACCCATCCTGCTTATTAAAACAATAATGGCAGTGACTATGCCGGTCGGGGTTTGCAACCCCGACCGAAACGTTTGACGGCTTCAATGGCTTTCAAAACGTGAGTGACGGGGTTGCAATCCGCGTCACGCTTCAATGCCTGATGGGTTTCGCTGCCGCTCTACCCATCCTACGTCTGCTTATTGAAATCATAATGGCAGTGATCCAGTCCAAGAGGGATCGGGCCGCCAACTACCCAACCAAGCGGGCAGTTCATGCGCCGGCATGGGGCGGGCGATGCAATAACCTTGGGCGAGGTCGCAGCCCAGTTGCAGCAGCATCGCGCCTTGTTCAACAGTCTCCACACCTTCAGCGACAACATCGCGGTGAAAGGCGTCGGACAGGCTCAGTACGCCTTTCAGAATAGCCATATCATCCGGATCATAGAGCATGCCGCGCACGAAGCTCTGGTCGATCTTGATGGTGGTGACCGGCAGTTGTTTGAGGTAAGTCAACGAGGAATAGCCGGTACCAAAGTCATCCATGGAAAACATCACGCCCATCCCCCGACAGGTTTCAATCACCTGCGACACTCGGGTCACGTTTATCAGTGCGCTGGTTTCCAGCACCTCCAATTTAAGGCAAGATGGACTCACCCCAGGATGCGCAGCCAGCAGCCCACGCAGACGCTCGACGAAATCTGTCTGCTGCAACTGGCGGTCACCCACATTAACACTCACCGTAATATTCAATCCGGTGGCCAGCCAGATTTCTATCTGAGCCAAGGCCGTTTCAATAACCCACTCGCCGAGTTCAACAGCCAGCGGATGATCCTCAATCGCCGGCAAAAAAGTCGCCGGCGACAGCAGACCTTTGTCCGGATGTTTCCAACGGATAAGCGCTTCCGCACCGATGACGGTGCCCTTACGCATGTCCACATAGGGCTGGTAATGCAGCACGAATTCGCTCCTGGCCAAGGCGCGACGGACAAACTCCAGACTTTCGTAACGCCCGCGGACGCGGCTGTCCTGCAAGGCATCGAAGATATGGTAACGGTTCTTGCCCGCCAGCTTGGCCTGATACATGGCTTGATCGGCCTGACGCAAGAGTTGGTCGGCATCGATATTTTCCGCCTGCGGGTAAAAGGTAACGCCCAAACTGGCCGAGACCTGAAGGGTGAGATCGCCATACTGCATCGGCTCGGCAGCAGCGGCGAGCAAGCGGACAAGCATAGGTGCGCTGGCTTCGACATCGACCAGATCAAGCAACTCGGCAACAAACTCGTCACCGCCCATGCGGGCCAGGGTGTCGCCCTCGCGCAAAGTCTGCTTCATGTTGGCGGCCACCGCAACCAGCAACTGATCACCGGCTTCATGCCCATACTGATCGTTAATTATCTTAAAGCCATCAAGGTCGAGAAAAGCCACCCCCAGCAGATTCCCTCGCCGCCTAGTCTGGGCTATGCCTTGGTGCAGGCGGTCAGCCAGCAGCGCACGGTTGGGCAAACTGGTCAAGGGGTCGTAGTGAGCGCTGTGCTCCAACTCCTGTTCGCGTGCCTTGATCAGCGTGATGTCGGAAAATAGCGACAGGTAATGCCTGAGGTTACCCTCGGCATCGCGCACGGCGCTGATAGTTTGCATCACGGCATACACCTCGCCGTCCTTGCGCCGGTTCCAGATTTCACCATTCCAATGACCTTTTTCAAGCAGATTTTGCCACAGATCACTATAGAACTGACGTTCGTGACGGCCGGAGCTGAGCAGTCGCGGATTCCGGCCTATCACTTCATCGTGGCTGTAACTGGTAATATCGCTAAAAGCATCGTTGACATCGATAATCGTGCCGTCGGTGGCGGTAATCATAATGCCTTCGCGGGCATGAGTGAAAACGCTGGCGGCAAGCTGAAGCTTTTGTTCTGCTTGTTTACGCTCAGTGATGTCTTGCCCTTGTGCGATAGTGGCAATGGGGGTCTGCCCATCCTCCGTAAACAACGTTGCCGAATTCCAAAGCACCGTGCGCACCGAACCATCGAGATGCTGAATCTTGATCTCGACCGTTTCCCAGCGTTCGCCGCTCAAGGTTTTGCTAATCAACGCCATAGAATGCTCGGCAAGTTCGGGTGGGAACAATAACGCTAAGGATTGACCTGTGACCTCTTGCTCACTGCGTCCGGTCAACGCCTCAAAAGCGTGATTAAAGCGCGTGATGCGGAACTGCGGATCCCACACAATAATGGGCGCGTTGGCATAGTTGATCAGGTTTTCCAGATAAGCATTGCTTTCGCGCAACGCCAAGTCCATCTGTTTGCGCTTGGTAATATCCTGCACAAAAAGCACAAACTGCGAACCGTGGAGGGGCAGGTAATTGATGCTGATTGCGACATCAAACAGGTTGCCATCCTTACGACGGTGCCGGGACTCGAACCGATCATGACCCTGAACCATGACATAGCGGATATGGGCAACAATTTCATCGGGGGTTTCAACTGCTTCCAAGTCGGCAACGTGCATGGTCAGCAGTTCCTCCTGACTATAACCGCTCATTTGGCAATAGGTCTCGTTGACTTCCAGCAGGTGCCCATGAATGTCAAACCGCCAATAGCCGTCCGTAGCCGTATGGATAATGCTCCAATTCAATTCCTCGTTCTTTCGCAACAACTCCTCCGGTTGTTTGAGCCGGGAAATGTCGCTCAACACAATACGGAACACGCGGGTATCGCCGTCGTAATACAGGGAAATCGCCAAATTCACCCAAACTGGCGTGTCATCATTCCTCACCATCCGCAATTCGCCCGCCCGTGACTCACCCTCAATCAGCTGTTTACACAACAGGTAGTAGATGTCCCTGTCTTCACTGAGGATAAAATGGAACAATAAGTGCTTAAGCAGCTCCCGCCTGTCGATGCACAGCAGGTTAGCAGCGGCGAGGTTGGCTTCCAGAATAACTCCCTTCTCGCTTACGGTACAATAGCCCACCGGTGCCAATTCATAGAGGTCAAAATAACGCGCCTCCGCTTGTGCCAATTCCTGTTGAGCCCTTTGCAGCTCATGGTTTTGCATCTCCAGTTCTATCTGATGCACACGCAGACTCTCTTCGATTTGTATACGCTGAACCGCATCTGAGAGAAGTTCCTCGCTGCGTTGCGCCAATTGGGTATGAAGCGCAACCACGCCAGAATTCGTTAAGGCCAGTTCATCCATTATGCGCCTCAGTTCATCGTCAAGCTGGCAAAGTAATTCACGGGCGACGAGCAGTTCCTGGTTTAGTCGTTGAATTTGTGTCTCTGGCGATTCAACGGTGGTAATGTCCGTGCTCATTCCATCACCCTCCGTATGTCCGTCTTGGCGACCACCACGGTGCTATCGTCGCGCAGCCGCTGATGATCGCGGAACAGCACTCCGGCGATCAAAACCGGGTGTTTTTGCGCCAAGCCCGGATAATCATCCAGCAACCAACGCGTCGCCACACCGTCCGAGTGCAGCACCAACAAGCCTTTCTCCGTCCAGGGATAGCTAAACTCCTGGATTGTTCGCGCTTCAATCCCGGCGGTGCCGTTGTGGGATACCAGATTACGGGAGGTTTCCCCGTCGAGAATCAGCCCGGTGATATTGCCCACGCCTGCGTAGCGAATAACGCCCTTTCCCGGAACGACCTCAGCTGCCACAACGGCTGCACCCCGAGTGCCGCGCAAGCCGGCGTGAATCAGCTGCAGCAACTCGGCCGGGTGGCGCGGGCTTTGTTCTGAGAAAATGGCGACCGCCTGGTTGGCCGCTTCAGCGGCATCCGGGCCATGTCCCAAGCCGTCGGCCAGCATAAAAAAAGTGCTGTCGCCGTCCACCTTCATAGCCCACGAGTCACCACAGGCCTGCTCACCGGAAACAGGCAGACACACAACACCTACAGTCAGTGGAGACAGGGGCTGCACGTTTTCCCAGAGGCGGCTGAATACGGCGGTGCCTTTGCCGGGCGAAGAGAAAATGTCGAAAGCCGACGACAGCCGGCGAATGACACCCAAGCCGGTGCCAAAACTGCCAAAGGTGGAAGAGCCGTCACGCAGGCTTTTGCCTATATTGGCAATACCGGGGCCGCAGTCGAGGGCGAGGATGTCAAGGCCGGTTGCGCCGGCTTCCTCAAGCGGGCGAAAAACCAGATCGCCGCCAGCGCCAGCCGTGTGCTTGACGAGATTGGTAGCGAGCTCGATCACAAACAGAGCTGCCTGACCGGTGCGTAAGTCGTCAAAGCCCAAGTCACGAGAAAGAGCGATAACCAACTGTCGGGCTTCGTTGACATGTCTTAGGTTTTCCACGCGGATATGCCGGGAAAATAGCAGGCGAGGATGAGGATCGGTCGTCATGTTCATGGATGGCTTAATGTCCACTTGGTGATAGTCACGCGCGTCCCCTTGCCAACCTCAGACCAAAGCTCGAAGTCGTTCACCAGCCGCTTCGAGCCACCCAGACCCAAGCCCAGACCCACACCCGTGGTGTAGCCATCTTTCAAGGCTTGCTCAATATCCGCGATACCCGGCCCCTGATCCTCAAAGGTTACTTGGATACCTTGGCGGCCGCTGTCTGCCAGAAGCTCCAGCTGCGCCGAACCGCCGCCACCGTAAACCACTGTGTTACGGGCCAGCTCGCTGGTGGCCGTAAGCATCATGGTCTGCTCAACCATACTGAAGGCCAGCTCAACCATCCAGGCCCGCACTGTCTGGCGAACCCGCAACATGTCTTCATCGGTGCGCAGCGGCAGGGTTTCACTTTTCAAAGGGCTCATGACGGCCTTCGTTGGTGGATTTATTAATCAGGGTTTTGAGCAGTGCCATACCTTTGTCCACATTCAGGGCCGTTTGAATGGTCGATAGTGATAAGCCCAGCTCGACAATGGTGATGGCCACAGCCGGCTGCATGCCGACGACAACGACGTTCGCGCCCAGCACCCGCGTGATCGAGGCCATATTGCCCAGCATGCGGCCGATGAATGAGTCCACGATGTCAACCGTGGAGATATCAATGAGCACGCCTTTGGCTCGCGTCTTGACGACTTGGGTGGTAAGGTCGTTCTGTAGGATCAGCGCTTGGCGGTCATGCATATCTACCTGAATACTCACCAACAGGAACTCGCCGACTTTATGTATATCCATACGGCCTCCCGTGTTTATAGATGCGGAGCCGTGTTGGTTACCACGATGCCGATCTTCAAAAAGGCATAGGCCAGTGCATCGGCCAGCGTGGCCTTGGTGACCACCTCACCAAACTCCACGCCCAGATGCACCATCGCCAGGGCAATCTCTGGACGAATGCCGCTGATAATGCATTGTGCGCCCATCAATTTCGCGGCCAAAACCGTATTCAGCAAATGCTGGGCAACCTGCGTATCCACATTGGGCACGCCCGTGATGTCTATAATAGCCATGCTGCTGCCGGTACTGATAATGCTTTGCAAAATGTTTTCCATGACCAACCGGGTGCGGATACTGTCGAGCATACCAACAAGCGGCACGGCAAGGACGCCTTCCCAGAGCTTTATAACGGGCGTGGAGAGTTCAAGCATTTCTTCTTGCTGGCGCTTGATGATCTCTTCACGGCTTTTTTGGAACACCTCGGTGGTATAAAGGCCCAGCTTATCCAGAAGTACGGTAGCATTCCATAATTCATCAGCCAACGCCGTATCTGCATTTGCGCTTAATTCTTGGCGCAGGCGAGTAAACAGCGGTTGCTTGAGTGAGAACACCACAGTTGCCGTTTCCGAGGGGGAAAAGCCCTGTAGTGCGCGACTGCGGGAGATATTAGACAGGAACGTCAGGACTGCCTTCCATTCGGGTGTCGTGATATCAGTGAAGTTGCCGGCACTACAGGCGGGAATAAAAAGCGCGAGAAGATCGGCTGATTGTCGTCGCAGGTCAGCTTCTGAAATCAAGTCTTGGCGTGCGGTAAGAGCCGCTAACTGCTCGTGTAGCCAGTCCTCCAGTATGGGTTGCTCGTAACGGGTAAAAATTTGTGCAACGCGATTTGAAGTGTTGGTGGTCATGAATGTATCTCCTGTTTGGTTGATAGGAGGTATTGCCAAGAATAGGCGTTTCAACCGAATAAAGTTGGATTATGCTTAAGTTTTTGTAAGCTAGTCAACTGCTATTTTTAGAGAAAATTGGCACCGACCGCACACCGGCATATCTAGCGTATAGAATGAGTAGAAAGATGACAAAACCCATCGCATTGCCGTTTGGTTGTGATGGGTTTCGGCTATCGCCTCTACCCA
>JBAXUR010000230.1:0-3061 GCA_037129595.1 Methylococcaceae bacterium
ACACCGGCACTTTAAAGGCTTTTAAATCATCCATGACCGTATAGATTTGTGGGGTAGTTAATTCTCCAGGAAAATCAATATTGGCCGAGGTGGTATAACAGTGTTTGCAGGTAAGGTTACAGCGACGGATTAAATTCCAGATAACCACCGGAGCTGCGGGTTTGCGTGCGGGTTTTACAGGTGTCGGGTTTATCAATTCCCGCATGTATTGGCTTAATCTAAACATGTAGAGCGTCCTTTTTTAGTTGCGCCATTGTAACGTATCTAATTTTGATAGTCTTGTAGACCGGAATAAGCCGATTTCGGAAATCGGCAAGCATGCAGGATTCAGGCGCACCGCTACTGTTTTAAGGATCAACGTAACCAATAATCCATTGCCAAGCCGACAAAAACGACCATACCAAACCAGTTGTTGTTTAAAAAGGCTTTAAAGCACAAGACCTTGTCCCGATGAAAAATCAATTTTTGTTGATAAACCGAGAATCCAGTTGCCACTAAAATACCGCTATAATAAGACCCGTTCAATTGCTGAATTTGCCCCACGACAATCAGTAATCCGACAATAATAATCTGTAAAATTGCCATGATTTGCCGATCGTAAGCACCGAAAAGAATAGCGGTTGATTTAACGCCTATTTTTAAATCATCCTCTTTATCGACCATGGCATACATGGTGTCATAAACCAACGCCCATAAAACAACGGCTAAATACATCACCCACGCCACCGCTGGAATGCTGTTGATTTGTGCAGAAAAGGACATGGGTACCGCCCAGCCAAAGGCAATACCCAAATAAGCTTGCGGCAACTGGGTGTAGCGCTTCATAAACGGATAGCTGGCGGCCAAAAACGCAGCGATAAAGGACAACAAAATAGTATAAATATTCAGCGTTAATACCAGGCCAAAAGCACACAGGCATAACACCACAAAGAGGATAAGGGCTTCTTTGGGCTTAACTTTGCCGGCTGCAATCGGGCGTTGTTTGGTGCGCTTTACATGAGGATCAAAATCCCTGTCTGCATAATCATTAATAACGCAACCGGCAGCACGCATCAAGACCACGCCCAGGCAAATAACACTTAACACCCATAAATCAGGCTTGCCATTACTGGCTACCCAAAGCGCCCATAAGGCGGGCCATAATAAAATTAAAATGCCAATAGGTCGGTCGAATCGTGCTAATAACCAGTATTGCTTAATTCGATCCATTAGACGTTCTTTAAGATTTGTTATTGGCACGTGTTTACCCTTATGATGAATACTTAACTTCTTTAACGACTAAAAACCGGCTGAGTAAAATCAGAGTGGTTTTCAAGCGTATAATTTATTAAAAATGCTATTATAGCGTCTTTATTTTATTGGGGGCTTGTGCCCTGTGGGTGTGTGAACCATGAGCGTGAAAATTTATCACAATCCGCGTTGCGGAAAATCACGTCAAACCTTGCAATTACTTCAAGCGCAAGGCGTTGATGTTGAGATTATTGAGTATCTGAAAACACCGCCCAATGCTGAGGAACTGGATGACATCCTACAAAAACTGAACATGGAACCGCGTGAGTTAATGCGCAAGAAAGAAGCCGTCTATAAGGAAAGTGGTTTAAATAACCCGTCCCTTGATCGGCAGGCGCTGATTAATGGCATGATCAATAATCCAATACTCATTGAACGCCCGCTTGTTATTACCAACGACAAAGCGGCTATCGGTCGTCCACCGGAAACGGTACTCGCTATTTTATAAGCCACCACCCCTGATACTTTATGATAAAAATTCTGGTTCTTTATTTCTCCCGCAACGGTGCAACCGCTGAAATGGCTAATTATATCGCTAGAGGCGTGGAAGCCGTAACCGGGGCTGAAGCGGTTCTGAGAACGGTACCGGATGTTTCCAGCGTTTGTGAAAAAACGGCAGAGAGCATTCCCGCCCACGGCGCAATCTACGCAACGCTTGACGACTTAAAGCAGTGCAATGGCTTGGCACTGGGCAGCCCTACCCATTTTGGCAATATGGCAGCACCGTTAAAATATTTTATTGATGGCACAACCGAGATCTGGTTTTCCGGTGCCTTAATCGGCAAACCGGCCAGTGTCTTTACGTCAACCGGCAGTCTGCATGGCGGACAGGAAAGTACTTTATTATCCATGATGCTGCCACTCTTGCATCACGGGATGCTTTTATTGGGCCTACCTTACACGGAAAGTGCTTTGCGGGAAACAACATCAGGCGGCACGCCTTACGGCCCAAGTCATTTGTCTGTAGAGCAGGTAGGCTTAACTGATCATGAAAAAAAACTGTGTCTGGCACTCGGAACACGTTTGGCTAAAACGGCACACCTTTTAAAACAGCTATAAACCAGGATTCATGAATATAAAACCGATCTATTTTCACTTTGTTGCCTTGGCTGGTTTTTTTGGTCTATTTACCTTATTAATGCTATGGAATACGGTATTAGTACCCTCATCCGGATTTCCTGTTGCGTTAAAACTGTTATTAACCGTAACCCCTTTGTTATTGCCATTGCGCGGTTTTTTAAACCGCAACGCCAGAAGCTGCAACTGGATGGCTTATGTCAGCATGATATATTTTTTACATGGATCGATAGAAACTTATGCCGGCACCACTGATCGCCTGTATCCCTTTTTAGAACTTATCCTTAGTGTCATGCTGTTTCTGGGCACAACACTCTATGTGCATTTTTCAGGAAAACAGGGATGACCCTATCAAAGCAACTGCCCTTACATTTTGAGTTTAGGGCGAATCAGACTTTTGATGATTTTTTTCCCGGCTGTAATCTGGAGATCACTACTCACTTAAAAAAAAGCATCCAAGGTAACGGTGAGCGGCAAATTTTTATTTGGGGTCAATCCGGTCTAGGTAAAAGTCATTTGCTACAAGCTTGCTGTCATCAAGCCCAAAGTCGACAACTCAGCTCATTTTATTTTTCATTGTCGGCTCTAGAGCTACCTGATCCAGATTTATTAAAAGATTTGGATAAATTTGATTTTGTCTGTTTTGACAATATAGAGTACATCGCCGGTAACGAAATATGGGAACTGGCTTTTT
>JBAXUR010000231.1:0-2929 GCA_037129595.1 Methylococcaceae bacterium
TCGCTTCCAGTTCTGCCGCCTCGCGCAACCTGAGTTTTAAGTCCAGATCAATACGTGTGAACAACTTGATTTTCCAGGCAAGACGGGCCGTTTCTGCCAACCAGGCATCAGCAGGTTTTGCAACATCCTTAATAGCAAGATGTCGGGCGACAAACTGGGCGCACAGCAGATGTTCTTCTTTATCTTCTGCGGCGGGTTTGAGTGTTAACGACAATAAGTCTTCATTACGGCCCCGAAACAGTGCCAATGCGCGGTGTGATGGAATTTTTTTGATGGCTTCCTGATAATCGAAATAATCCTTAAATTTCTCGGCAGTTTGTTCTTTTCCGCTAACAACGGTCGCGTGAATAAGCCCTTTTTGCCAAATTCGTTCGCGCAGTTCAGCCAACAATTCAGCATCCTCAGAAATCCGTTCCATAATAATTTGCCTAGATCCCTCCAGAGCAGCAGCAGTATCGGGTACGCCTTTTTCTGCATCAATATAATTAGCGGCAACTTGCTCAGGAATCAAGCTACGGTCATCCAACAGGGCATCAGCCAGTGGCTCAAGTCCTGCTTCACGGGCAATCTGAGCTTTGGTGCGCCGTTTGGGTTTGTAAGGTAAATACAAATCTTCCAGCAAGGTTTTGGTGTCAGCCTCGATAATGGCTTTTTCCAGTTCAGGTGTCAGTTTGTCTTGCGAGCTAATACTATCCAGAATGGTTTTTCGCCGGTCGTTGAGTTCGCGTAAATAACGTAAACGTTCTTCCAATTGCCTTAATTGTGTATCATCCAAACCACCTGTCACTTCCTTTCGGTAACGGGAAATAAAGGGAACCGTAGCGCCTTCATCCAGCAACGCCACCGCTGCGCTGACTTGTTTTATATTAACAGATAATTCTTCGGCAATACGCTGGATTACGTCCATTTTTTAACTTCTTGTACAGGTTTAAATGGGTGCTATTGTAACAGCTGGATGCCGGTTTTTTCATAATTCTTGGCTCCTAAACCGATTCACCATCCACGCCGTCTTCAGCAGGCGCTTCAAACCACTGTTCTTTTGGTACCCAGACTTTTTCCAGCGGGTCATTTTCGTAATGAGGCGACATGATCTGCACACCGAATTCGTTAAACACGTCTTGGATATTGGCATGTAGCGCCGTCAAAGTAATCCGGCGGATTTCGGGGCGTTCAATCTGCATACACAGCCGGTACTCCACATAAAAGTCAGAAAGCGCCGACTGGATTACAAAAGGCTTGGGCTCGGTTCGAAGCCCCGGCGTGCTTCCGGCAGCCCGCATAAGCATGGCATGAACCTGTCGCCAAGGCGTGTTGTAACCGATGGTGACGACCGTGTGTAAAACCAAACCCTTGCCCTCGGCAAGCCGTGATGAATTGACGGTTGTCGAATTACCGATCAGGGAATTGGGTACATTAATCTCTTCACCATTGGCGGTTCTGATTTTGGTCGAAAAAATGCCCACCAGGGTAACCAGCCCCTCGATCTCGCCTATTTTTACATACTCGCCTTCGCGCAAAACCCGAGAATAAATCATAATCAAGCCACTTGCCGCCTGCCCTACAACACCGGCGCCTCCAATTGAAAGCATGATACCGACTAATACACTCAAACCCTTAAAGGCTTCGGTATTACTACCCGGAAAATAGGGATAAGCCATGGCAAAAGCAAACAACCAAAGCAAGGCCTGAGTTAATTTACGGGTGGGTCTGGCAGTTTCTTCAGCCATCCACGGCACTGTAACCTCTCCTGACTCAATTCTGGCAAAGAAGGCTTTTAACAACTGCGATGTCAAACGGGTTAGCAGCACAATCAAAAAAACAACCAAAAGTCCAGGCAGTGCATCAACGATAGCGGACAGGATTCCCGTAATGGTATCAATCAGGTAACTGTGTAGTGTTTCGCCCCAAGGTCGAGTATAGGGAAACTGGCGCAGACTAAAAGTCGCCCATTCATAACCAGCCATAATCACTAATGCCCATTTGGCAAAACGAGCCACAAAAACCAGAACATTAAGTGCTTGTTGTGGACGAACTGCTACCGTCAATTTACCTTCCCATACTTGCATCCAGCTTTGTAAGCGCTTGATTATCCGGCTTTCCAGCCAATAAATAAACCGGCACACACCGTAGAAAAACACACTGGCAAGAACGAAAAGCCCACTACCTTTAAGCAGAATGTGGGAATTGCCTTGCTCTCTGGCCTCACCCACAGCAATTCTAAGATTCTCTGCTGCATTTTTGGCTGTTTCATCTACAGATTCACCGGTAAGCGGATCCAGGTCACCGGGTCTAATCTGAAATACCGCCAGACCGTTGAGTTCTATAAAACGCCCACCTTCCGGCGTAGGACGAATTGATACGTGATCGTCACCGCCTTTTTCCATGGCTGATTTGATACGATCCCTGACAGAGATTGCCCGTTCCTCTTGCGTGTAACCCATAAATTCCGAGCGAATCGTAAAGATGGAGCGATTCATGAATTCAACGGGCGAAGCCTCAGTCGCGTCTTGCTTCGAGGGTGCGATAAGCGCGGATAAGTCTGCGGCCTGCGCCTCTTGTGCCAATATGGGCAAGGCCCAAGTCGTAACGATTAGCAGCAACAAGTAACGAATTACCCTCAGTGCTGCCCGACGTAGACCTAGAAAATGTGCTCCGGGTTTATTCAGCTTCACACGCTTAAGACCTTTATTCAACGGCCCACCATCAACGATAGAAAACTCAACCTCGTGATATGATTCTTGCTCGCTCATGCCTAACAACTCCGCTGAAGTGCTTCAAAAAGAAAAAGCTAGTCTGAAAATATTAGAACGATTTGACCATAATGGATTATAGTTTGACCGTTAAGCTATTATCAATAAAAAGGATAATTTATTTGGCTCTATGTGAATCGTAGTGGGTAAATAATAAAAAATACCGATAGTTACAGGTC
>JBAXUR010000232.1:0-2823 GCA_037129595.1 Methylococcaceae bacterium
TATCGTGATTGTAGGGGGTGGGCTTGCTGCCCTACAAACCGCTATCAAAATTGAAAGGCTTATTGGCGAATACTCCAATGTCAGGATTACGTTACTACATGAGCAGGCGAATTTTTTGTTTGCACCCTTTCTGCCAGAAGTTATTGGCGGTACCGTTCAGCCCGGCAATGTGGTCAATCCGTTTCGGCGTATTATTCAACAGACCCATGTGGTTGTGGGGCATTTGGAGTCTATCGATGAGACCGCACAAAAAGTTATAGCAAAGCGAAAAAACAACGAGATTATCGAGCTACATTACGATAGCTTAATCGTTGCACTTAATCAAAAATCGAACATTTCCGGCATCTCGGGCATGATGGCTCATGCTTGTTCCATTGATTCAGTAGCCGATGCACTTCGCATCAGGCAGCGTGTACTTGATTTAGTCGAGGAAGCCGAGTTTGCGAATGATCCCGATGAGCAAGTTCGTCTACTCACATTTGCGATACTGGGTGGCGGGGAATCAGTCTCGGCAATAGCCGTCGAAGTCAGTCAAATACTGCGTGCCGCCGAATCTTCTTATTCCGTGTTACGACAGTCAGGTTGGCAGGTACATCTTTTTGATGAGTTGGGGCAATATCGATCTGATTTTGAGAAAAAAATAACTCAAAAGCGAGCCAAACTTTTAAAAAAAGCAGGGGTCATCGAACATCTGGATGACCAAATTACCAGTATTACCCAGAGAGACCTGTTTTTTTCCAGTGGTCAGAGTCAGTCAGTGGGGCTTGTAATAAACGCTACTTTGAAACTGCCTGCCATTCCTTTTAAGCAACGTGGCAATTTGAACTGGCCGTTTGCAATTAACGATGAACTGTGTTTGCAAACATTTGAGAATATCTGGATAACAGAAACGAGTGAGAGCCTTAACCATACCCAGTTTTCTTTCACCGATGATCTCGTGGATTTAGGCTATAGCGCCGGCTATAACGCCTGGGCTAGTACTCAAGGCTATTCGCCCCGTCCATTTAAAAAACACCGGCATCTTGTTCAACCCTACAATATGGGGCAATATTCTTTGTGTTGCCTGGGGTGGTTTATGGTTAGCGGAAAGCCTGCCTGGTTTGTTTCTCGTCTGATTAATTTATTATCAGTACCCGGCTTGGAAAGAAATCTACGCATTATTATTGACTGGTTTCTGGTGTTGGCTTTTCGTAACGATATTGCTGTTTTGGCACAAGCGCCTTCGGCACATTTACAAAGATCGCACTTTAAAGCCGGTGACGAAGTTTTTCATCAGGGTAATGCTGGAGAAATAGCCTATGCAGTCGATTCAGGTCGTTTAAAAGTGATCCAGGATGGTCGTAAAATCAGGGAGCTAAGCCCTGGCGATTATTTTGGAGAAATTATGCCTACTCATCAAAATCGGCGAGTGGAAACGGTTCAATGTATTACCGACTGTGAATTGAAGCTGGTTTCTCAAGAAGATCTTAAAGCACTGATTAAAAGCGGTTGGCTAATGGGCAAGGCCGTTCGCAATCTAACTGACTATCAAGCTGTGGAGGAAAAGTCCGAGTTTTCGCTGGGCATAAAGCGACTTACTTACGTGAGTAAACTGAATGCAATACTTGATGAGGACGATATCATTGAGATAGGGCGTATATCGAGTGAGAATAATAGAAAGAGAGATGTAACCGGTGTTTTGATCTCGGTGCGGGATTATTTTTTTCAGGTTCTTGAGGGAGAGGAGGCCATTGTCGATCAGTTGGTAGAAAAAATTAGCCGGGATCCTCGGCATAATGAAATAACCATACTCAGCTCGGAGACCGGCTGTGAAGAGCGTCTTTTTACAGATTGGGGTATGAAAACGGCTGCGCTTAATGAAACTAACGATCTTATGTTATTGGCTATCGGGATGATGCTGCAAAATATAGCACAATCCTATAATACCATTGGTCGTTATACTCAACCGGTTCTGCTTAAGTACCTAATGGAAGGTATAAATCCTTTAACCATTCCAGTCAAAAGTATGCAAAAAATTGTCGTCTCCGGCAGCATGACCGACTTTTTAGAGTTGTCAAAGCACTTTGTTTTGGAGGATCAGGTTAATGCGGTAAATAGTTATTTGGAGATTTGTACAACTTCATTTATTGAATATGGAGGGCAAGTTGCAAAATATGCAGGGGGGTGTATTGTGGCTCATTTTGCTGCCGATCAGGTTGATGCAGCGATTGCCGCCTGTGGTGATGCCTTTAAAAAAGTTAAGGCATTGAGTAAAAACAGCCCCATTCACAGCGCTATAAATTGCGGGTTTGGACTGACCGCTGGCGCAATGATTGAAGGTAATATAGGATCGTCCATTAAAATGGATTTTACTGCTTTAGGCAGTATGGTGGATCAGGCTGTTTATTTGGGTGTGCTTGCCAGGGATATATGCAAACCAATTGCGATTAGCGAGTCTATCCAGTTAATGGCAGCACAGTCTTGGGGCTTTGAATCACTGGGAGAAATTGCTTTTACAGAGCCTAATAAGCCTGCTCAAGTTTATGCGCTTGCTGCTATCAGTGAGAGTTGATAAAGACTCTATGCCAGTGAATACATTGCTTACAGCGCCGGGGAATTCAGTTTAAAAAATCTTCCCTGGTCACCTCTTTATTCAATGAGGGAGACTGAATAATTACCAATAAAGATTGTAACTTCATCATCCGTAGCCCTTGGTTACGGGTATAAAAATTAACCGAAGATAGCTTAACGCACAGGAAAATCAAGAGCAGGTTCGGCTACGCCGATATGCTATCGCTCCCGACCTAAAAGACGGAGTACGGCTCTTAACACTTTATGAAAAAA
>JBAXUR010000233.1:0-2794 GCA_037129595.1 Methylococcaceae bacterium
TGTCACCTTGTCCAGGGAAGAAGCCCAGACTTTATTGAATGCCGAGCCAGGGGACGAATTTAATCTATCTACCCAAGAAATAGAAAAGCTCAAAGCCTTCAAACAGACGCTTAAGCAGATGCCTCACAAAACCCTCGAAGATGTCACCGGTGAGCACTTTAGAGCGATTATATTACAGCGTTATAAAGCCTATCGGCACGGTGGAACGAACGCAATAGCACCTTATGCAAGGGGGGATGGTCTGGATTCAAAGCCTTCTCTTGAGCTACGACAGGCCGCGAATGAAAGCGCTCTTTTGGCGCGTTACTTGCCGGTCTTGCACAAGGCTTGGTTGGATTACCCGAAAGCTTTGCCGACAGGGGCTGTAGAGGAGTTTCCGTGGGTGGAAAAAACCGTGGAAGGTCGGTCGGCGGCTATCCTCAGACACCGTGTGAGGATGGATTGGAACGGTGGAGTCTTGGTGTTGACTCGTGAATTCTATGCAGCGCACTCCTACAATTCCAGTCAATGGATAACCGGCTGTCTACCTTATCGCGACGGCACGGTGGTTTTTCAGCAGGTGCGTAGCTTCACCGATCAAGTGACGGGAATGGCCAGCGAGATTAAGCATATTGTAGGCAGGAAGTTGCTGAAAGACAAAATGCTCAAGTCTTATGAGCGCCTTTGCAGTATCTTGGGTCAATGCCCTTGATTATTTGACAGCGTAATTTCAAACCACAAAACTACCAAAGTTTTTAAAAAACCTGCACCGACGGCAAGCCCCTCTGAAAGTGGGTTGATTTACTTTAGCAGACACCTGGCATAACGGATTGCGAAGGGCAAACTATGGTCGTTATGCAGAGCTCTGCATAACGACCAACAACCGTCATTCAAGTATGGATTTAAGTTTCCCAAAACCTGCCATTCGTGAAGTTTGGTAAACGCAAAGAAGTTAGGCTACCACAGCATTAGACAGTCCATATCCTTTTGTCTAGCGTTTTCAGGTACCATGAGCTGAGCATTAACGATGCATTATAAGGTATCGGCTTTAGCTGTCACTTCGTTGAGAGTCACTTTTCCGTCCCGTTGGACGTTAATTCCCATTAACATAAAGAAAAGTTTGTCTCTAACTTCTTCTGTAGTCTATGTATTGCTTGGTTTGAGAGTAAGGGCTACGATCTCAATAATAGTGTTTTCATGCAGCTAAGAACACAAATAAAGACTTGTTATAAATTGACTTTCTTTGCTCAAATGGCTTACTAAAGATTGAGTCGTTACAGACGGCTTTGGCTTAATCCTTATCTAGAAGAGTCTAAGGAAGTGGTCAGGCGGTGATGGACTGTTTTTTACCAGGTTCTGAAATCACCGGTATCCAAGTGGACAAAATTATTCTGTGGATAATAACCGACACCACCTTTGGCCATTGCCAGTGCAGCGTTTTTAATGGTGCTGGTTGCTACGCCTTCAAGTCGGATATCAATAGCCCTGCCTTGCATGTGAAAACTATGCTCGGCAACGCCATGGCTATGTTTGCGTAACTGGGCATTGGTAAACGGCGAGCGATAACCGGAGACGATATGAAAAGGTTGGGTAACTCCCAACGTTTGCTTTAGATCAAACAACTGATCCAACAAAGCGGTATCAATGGGGTGAATGTCATCGGTATGATAATCGCGAAGCAGATAATTGATTTCTTCCAGTGCGCCCTGAATATAACGCCCACGCTCAAAATATGTTAGCTTTAATTTATCGCCGGTATGTGCATGTTCAAAGGAGAGCATTTTGTTGGCAGGGCCATAGAAGCGAGATTCAGATACTTCGGGTTGCCGTGTGAAAAGGCGTGAGCGAATAGGTCGGGAGATAGTGTTAATTGGTTGTGTCTGTAAATGAATGCGCCCATGGCCATATTGACCGGGATAGATAACTTCTCTAACGGCCGCTGTGGCAACACTCGAGCCACCCACTGCCAGCAAAGATCCACAAGCCAGATGCTTTAGAAACTTGCGTCTTGAGGCAATCGCAATGTCTTCATCAATTGTCACGTTTTTTAGTGGTTGCTTGTTCATGGTTTGACCTCAGATAATGCTTTATAGTCTATTTTGGGCATCCTTCATTCCTCGACTTACACTTTTTGCAATGGCTGTCGCGTAGTAACCCGATAAATTGAAGTAACTGTGTCGGGTTCTAAGTCGACTTACAGATATTATCAGCATTTTTCTAAAAAAAGTGTCAACTGATTTTTGACTTCTGTTAATGATGCCCTATTTTGCACTCATAAGTCTTAAATTAATCTTAAGGGGCCTTGAAAAATGTTAAATAGTCATGTAATTGCGTGACGTTAATTCTGACTTTTTATCTAGTAAATGCAGGTTGAGTTCTGTTCATTAGTGGCGTCTGGCGATGGCAAAATCGTAATTCCAAGTGTCGACTGTCGAGTTATTATTAAAAATGATTAGAAAATAAGGCGCAACACTGTTTTTTTGAATTATCGTGTGATGGAATTCTCTTGGGCTTTATCAATCTGTTGATATACTGGGTCTGGTTTTACATTATGTACAGCTGATCCTTGTAAATTATTGTTCTGTCAACGATGCAAAGCTAAGGTGTAACCAATATATGAATAAAAAAATCGCTAAACCATCAACTTATCTAATTGAAGTTAAAGCACTGTCTGATAGAATCGTAAAAGCGCAACAGCCCATACGTATTCTAGATGCGATTAAGTGGGATGACGCTATCAAGCAGGAGTTCTTTAAAGGACATTGTCAACAACCACCCGCAATAACCACTGATTATTATCAAAATCGCTCGTTAG
>JBAXUR010000234.1:0-2791 GCA_037129595.1 Methylococcaceae bacterium
AAGATTTTTAATTATGTATTATTGTGTCACCCACTGTAAATCACATAGAGCCATACTTACCTTGATCTGTGATAGCTTTATTGGCCAGAATCACAAAACATCTTCCTTTCTGTTTTTTATGGATGGATTTGTGATTGAGTCGTTTGGCAACCTTTACGCTCGATTTTATCTTTTTCTGAAGCCTCTTGAACGGTTTGCCATTGCATATTGGATGGATCATCAATACCGCCACAAGCTAACGCTTTGATGTGGTCGATAATATAGCCAGGACAAGGGCCAAACTGATGCCCGTTAGCCGGACAAGGCGATAATTTTTTAAAATCGATTTTCGCTGATTCACTGCGTTTTATTTTGCCTTTTTCATCACGTTCAATGAATGATGAATCATTTGAAATATGTTGATTGGCGGGTGGTGGTGGTGGTGGTGGTGGTGAATAATTTTCGTTGTTGCGGGTGTTATTACTGGGCTTGGCAAATTCGATAAGGGTTTGTTCTTGATTTTCTTTACAAGGGCTACTTTGATAACTGGTTTTTTCATGCTCGGTACATTTGTAAAAACCTGCATAACTGACTGAAGATGCCAGGATTAAAAACATGACATAAAGGGATCTTGATTTAATACATAAAAATGTAATTTTGCTGACTCTGTCCTTGTAATTCCTTTTCATTGAATGAATTACCTATCCGCGAATCCACCTTACCATTTTACGCAACTTGTTGTTTTATTTGTGACAACAACATGCTTTCAATGCTTAAGTGGTAATCTAATTCAGTCCATTCTATGCCCGTTCCCTGACAAATAAACCGGTAATTGGTTAATTGCTTAAATGTTGCTGCTTGTAGTTGTTTATACCATGACATGGGCGTTAATATGATACGACCATCCTCAAGCTCAACATGTAAATAACGGTCATCAAAATGCACCGCCTTACCTTTAATCAAAAGACTCATCCCATCTCCTCTCAAACTCGGCACTATGATTTTCGACAATCAATAAAGCTTTCTTGATATCTTTTGGCTTCATGTAATTATCGATAACTTTTAATGTTGCCAATTCAATCTTGGCAAAATCACCCCCTTTCATTACATGGATATGCTTCGGCTCATGCTCATTTGCATAAAAGAAAAACTTAAATCCTTCGTAAATCAGTAAAGTTGGCCTGTTTGTTTAGCAATACTTCTTTTAATAACAATGTTGCGTTGAACGATAAAACCGCAGCCCTGCGATATAAAATACCACCAGCAAAGCTTGCAGTGTATGACGCTTCGCTTATACACCCGACCTCGCTCAAAGCCATTACACCCAAAAAAACACAAAGTTTTTACCTTGGCTTTTTCTTCGTGTCTTAGTGGTTAACCAATAAAAACAAAAAACCTCACCTCGGCAATTCTGAAACCCCCATCAGATATTCATCCACGGCTCTGGCGGCTTGCCGGCCTTCGCGTATGGCCCAGACCACCAGCGATTGTCCACGCCTTCCGTCTCCGGCGGCAAAGACTTTATCCACACTGGTGCTGTAGTGTTTTTCGTTGGCTTTTATTTGGCCGCGCCCATCCAGTTCAACGCCCAGTTGCTGTAACAAGCCTTCATGTACCGGATGAACAAAACCCATGGCCAGCAACACCAGATCGGCTTCCAGGGTAAAGGCGCTGTCGGGCTTTTCGCTCATTTTCCACTGTCCACCGTCCTGTTTCCATTCCACGGCTACGGCGTTAAGGTGGGTAATTTTACCCTCTTTGCCGGTGACGCTTGTAGTGTTGGCGCTCCAGTAACGGTGTTTGATGCCTTCATCATGGGAGGTGGTGGTGCGCAATTTGTTGGGCCAATTAGGCCAAGTGAGCAGTTTGTTTTCTTTTTCGGGTGGTTGCGGCAAAATTTCAAGCTGCACGACCGATACTGCGCCTTGCCGAATTGATGTGCCGATGCAATCAGAACCGGTATCGCCGCCGCCGATAACCACGACACGCTTGCCTTTGGCCGAAATAGCGAGCTCATCAGAAATGGTATCGCCTGCGTTGCGTTTGTTTTGTTGGCGTAAAAAATCCATCGCAAAATGTACGCCCTGGTAATCATTACGACCCTCGACCTCTAAATCACGCGGTTTTTCGGAGCCGATGGTTAAGACCACCGCATCGTATTCGGTGAGTATTTTTTCTACAGAAATGTCTTTACCAATGTTGCAGTTAGGCCTAAACCTGACACCTTCCGCTTGCATTTGGGCAATGCGTCGGTCGATATGGGTTTTTTCCATTTTAAAATCAGGAATGCCATAGCGTAACAATCCGCCGATACGGTCATTTTTTTCGTACAACACCACTTCATGTCCGGCCCGAGCCAGTTGTTGGGCGCAGGCCATTCCTGCCGGCCCTGAACCTATTACGGCTACGCGTTTACCGGAGCGTTGCGCCGGTATCAGGGGTTTTACCCAGCCCATTTCCCAACCTTTGTCGATAATGGCGCGTTCTATCGATTTTATGGTCACGGGTTGATCGGTTAAATTTAGCGTACACGCTGCCTCGCAGGGTGCAGGACAAATACTGCCGGTAAATTCGGGAAAATTGTTGGTGCTATGCAAAACCGCCAGTGCTTGCTGCCAATCGCCACGATAAACCCCGTCATTCCATTCCGGAATAATATTATTAACCGGACACCCTTGATGACAAAAAGGGATGCCGCAATCCATACAGCGTGCGCCTTGCTGTGCCATTTCTGCATCGCTGGGGGCTAACGTAAACTCTCGATAATGCTTGATACGATCACTTGGCGCTTCATAGCGCCGTTCGGCTCGCG
>JBAXUR010000235.1:0-2713 GCA_037129595.1 Methylococcaceae bacterium
AATTTAAAGAAACAGCCCCTGATTTTATTATGGCAGAAGTTAATGGGAAGCTTGAGGCTATCTTGTTTGATGGTTAGCAAGTGAGCAGGGAACTGGTCTTTCTTTAACTCATAAAAATATGATGATGAAAGAAATGCCCCCCTATTTTCGGCATAAAAATTCCTAAAAAAAAACGGATAGCAATCTACATCACTATCCGTTTATGCTAACGTAGCTTGTTTAAAGCCTCAAATATCGCACTTCATCCCCCGTCCTAAGGTGTATTTATAGTCCTTGGGGAAGTCTTTGGTTAGCTAAAAACCGGTAAATCTTAGTAAAGTGCCCTTGCTAAATAAATCCCCCGCCATGCGGGAAAAAGCAAATTGTTAAAGAATTGAAGTATTAAAAAGATCTAATAGCCCGCACTGAATGCTGTTCGGTTTTAAGTAAGGTCTGTCCGACACTAAGAGTGCCTGAAGCACCTGACTCCGTAGAGCTCCAGTAAGAGCCGCCAATTAATTGAAGTCGATCGCCATTCTCATACAATTTTGTTAATTCTATATTTGAAGGCAAATACCAGTCGCCATAACAAATTTGAGCTTGGTTTCCACAAGGCTGACCAAACTCATTTGCGCTATAATTAGCCGCCGAAAGGGCCGCAAAATTGGGTTGCGTAGAATCTCCTATTTGTGTCGCTACTATCATAGCTGTATTCATTGCGCCGGCCCCTATGCCATCACCAGAAGTACCTGTCAATTTATTAAAACCGGCGGAGCTCCATGGGATTCCGGAGCTTTGATTAACCATGGAGCCGATTAAACCATGTTGGCCTTCACGATCTGTCCAAATTATTATTCCACCTTGGTATTGTTCTCCAACAAAATGGGATGGGGCTGATTGACCTTGAGGACCTTGCTGACCATCAGCACCTCGAGCACCACCAGCACCTGGAAGACCTTGAATACCAGGAGCACCTGGAAGACCTTGAATACCAAGAGCACCTGGAAGACCTTGAATACCAGGAGCACCTGCAACACCCGTATTACCTACTGGACCTGTAGCACCTGGGGCACCTGCAACACCTCGAGCACCTGCAACACCATCAGCACCTCGAGCACCTGCAACACCTGCAACACCTGGAGAACCCATAACACCTTGTTTACCTTGTGGTCCTTGTGGTCCTTCTCTGGCAGCTTCAGCAACCGAGATATCTAATGTGAGTAACGTGAGTATTGCCGCCGTTAATTTTTTGGTTTTTAAGTTCATTACATTCTCTATTAATTATTAAACAAGTGGATTGGCCTGATAAGCGCCTTAGGCAAAGGCTTTTAGAGGCGCTTGGTTTGGTTAAGTCTTTTAAAACCGGTAATTAACGGCGGCTCGCGCTACGTGGGTGTAAAGTGTGGCATGTGCGCCACCGTTGACATCGTCCAAGCCAACGGTGAGTATGTTTTGATTTAGAGCTTTGCCGTAGTCGGTGTATAAATATTCGGTACGAACCGAGAGATTGGTCAGTATGCCATATTCCAATCCGCCACCCAGTACCCAGCCGGTTTGGGTTGTTGTTGTACCGATTGCCTCGGACTGGCCGGCCTCGTTATTGTAGTTAAATCCCAGACTGGCAAAGCTGACGCCGGCAGTAACAAAGGGCAAAAAACGGTCCAGGGCATAACCGGCTCGCAGCCTTAAAGAACCTTGCACCTTGTTATGCACGATAAATTGGTCATAATCGCCACTGCCATCAATCGCAGCGGGGGATTGATATTGACTATCGGTGGCAGGGTAGCTAAAGTCGCCTTCTCCGCCCACTACCCAATTACCGGGTAATTGTTTAAGGTAACCTAACTGAAGGCCGGGATTAACCGCCGTGCTGTTTAACTGTTCACTATAAGTTTGGCTGTCAGATAGAAATTGACTGTGGTTGGCAGTCAGTTCTGAACCGGTCCACGCGGAACCCAAATTGACACCGACATACGCGCCAGTCCAATCATAAGTGCTGCCGGGTTCGGTAGCCATTACTGCGCTGCTGGTGGCTAACAGTAGGCCAATCATACTTCGGTTTATCATAGGGTTAAGTATCATTTTTCGCCTTTGGGTATTGCGGTTAAGTTGCATAATAGAATTATATCTTTCAGTTTTTATAATTTTGAAAGGACTATAACTGCATATTTAATTTATATCAACAACTTCAAACAAATTTATTTATTTATTTATTTATTTAATTAATTAATTATGATTACCCACAAAGAACAGCCCAAAATGTCTGGCGTCAACTATCTTGGCCTGTTTTGCTGCTGTTAAAGACGCAGGATGCCAACATACCGGCATCGTAACGGGAGGAGTATCTGAATGTGTTTCATTGGAGTCTTTTACTTGGGTCAATACGATGATAGGTAATGTCAAAAGATCAATGAACGGGGCGTATCACGCTATCAATCACAAACACCTTCCACGTTATTTGGCAGAGTTTTGTTACCGCTTTAATCGGCGGTTTGTCCTTGAGGATATGCTGCCCCGCCTGTGTTACGTTGCGGCCAGAACGCCGCCTATGACTATGCGGTTACTGAAGTTGCGAAGCGTGACGGGGTTTATAACCCCGTCACTCACGTTTCAAAACATTAAAACATCCAAACGTTTCAGTCGGGGTTGCAAACCCCGACTGGCACCGTTAACTCGCAATAAAGGCTCTATGTGAATCATAATGGGTAAATAATAAAAAATACCGATAGTTACA
>JBAXUR010000236.1:0-2685 GCA_037129595.1 Methylococcaceae bacterium
CGTTACCGTGTAAAGCAATCAGGGACTTGTTGGCCGTTACAACGTGCTTGCCGTTGGCTATGGCTTTTAAGACCATGTCTTTAACAAGCCCTGCTCCACCAATCAATTCCAGAACGATATCAATCTCCGGATCGTTGATAATGTCCATGGGATCAGTGCTTAATATAATGCCATGGGTATCGCAAATCCGTTCTTTGTCCAAATCCTTTGCTGACGCACGCGTGACAATAATTTCGCGGCCTGCCCGTCGAGCAATTTCTGCTGCATTACGTTTTAACACATTGACCGTACCGCCACCGACAGTACCCAGCCCTAATATACCTACTTTTACCGGTTTCAAATTAAGCTCCAGTTAAATAATCGTTCACGTTCCAATTGAATGGGGCGATTTTATCGCCCTTACAGCTTTACTTGGCTGCCTGTTTAATACCGTCTTTTTTCATCATAAGGCGAATACCCCGCACTGCCTGACGTGTTCGGTGTTCATTCTCGATTAAACCAAACCGGACGTGATCGTCTCCGTACTGACCAAAACCGATGCCTGGGGAAACCGCCACTTTTGCTTCTGCCAGTAATTTCTTACAAAACTCTAGTGAACCCATGGCCTGATAAGCTTCAGGAATTTTTGCCCAGACAAACATGGTGGCTTTGGGTTTTTGAACAGGCCAGCCGGCAGCATTTAAACCCTCGCATAACACATCGCGTCTTTTTCTATAGATCTCGGAGATTTCCTTGACACACTCTTGCGGGCCTTCCAGGGCAGCAATGGCAGCAATTTGAATCGGTGTAAACGTGCCATAATCCAGATAGGATTTAATCTTGGCCAAGGCAGCAACCAGTTCTTTGTTACCACACATAAAACCCACGCGCCAACCGGGCATGTTATAACTTTTAGACATGGAGAAAAATTCTACGGCAATGTCTTTCGCGCCTTCAATCTGAAGAATGGAGGGCGCTACGTAACCGTCAAAAACAATATCCGCATAGGCAATATCCTGTACTACCCAGATGTTATGTTCTTTAGCCACGGCGATAATTTTTTCAAAAAAATCCAGCTCCACACATTCAGTGGTAGGATTTCCCGGAAAATTAAGAATTAACATTTTGGGTTTGGGCCATGAATCAACAATGGCTTTTTGCAATTCTTCAAAAAAATCGCCACCCGGAATCATCGGCACATGCCGTAAATCTGCGCCAGCAATCACCACACCATAAGGATGTATGGGATAAGCCGGATTAGGCACCAATACAATATCGCCAGGCCCCAGTGTTGCCAACGCCAAATGCGCCAAACCTTCTTTGGAACCAATGGTAACAATGGCTTCGGTTTCCGGATCCAGATCGACATCAAAACGGGTTTTATACCAGTTACAGATCGCTTTCCTTAAGCGGGGAATCCCTTTGGACACCGAGTAACGATGCGTATCGGTTCGCAGCGTGGCTTCAACCATTTTATCAACGATATGTTTAGGCGTTGGCTGATCGGGATTACCCATGCCAAAATCAATAATATCCTCTCCCGCCGCACGAGCTCTAGCTTTCAGCTCGTTAACAATGTTAAAAACGTAGGGGGGTAAACGACTTATTCTATGAAATTCTTCCATTTAAAGCTCTTGAGTAACCCAAGTATGAGTAAGATTAAAAAAATATAGCTTCCCGGTAAATCTTTAACGGCTTAAAAACCTTGGATTTAAATGCTGCCTACAAGAGAAGTTACAAAAAAACTGTCTAAATTACTGGTGTTAACGCCTTCTGTCAAATAATAGCGCGTATTTGACAGAGTAACGGCTTACTTTAAGGAACGTACAAAAATTACTTGACTACTTATATCCCCTCACCCCAACCCTCTCCCGGTGGGAGAGGGAGCAAGATGCCTAAGTTATTTCATACGCATTCCTAAGGACAATACCCGCTCCACTCGCAGTAAATCTTCTTGTGTATCAACCCCCGCCTGTGGCGTTTGGTCAACAATTTTTACCAAAATGGCTTCGCCGTGCCACAAGATTCTGAGTTGCTCCAGTGCTTCAACCGACTCAAGGGGTGATGGTTCCCAAGAACAATAACGCTTTAAAAAATCAACCGTATAGGCATAAAGTCCGATGTGCCTAAGATAAGGCAAGGCACCGGACGGAGTTCTGCCTGAATCAGCAAAAGCTTCTCGCTCCCACGGAATGGGCGCACGGCTAAAATAAAGCGCATAGCCGGCTTTATTTAATACCACTTTAACGGCATTGGGATTAAATATTTCTTCTGAATCAATGATCTTGGCCGCCAGCGTTGCAATACCTGCCTGTTGCTGACTCGCCAAGGCAAGCGCCACCTGATGAATCGTTGCTGGTGGAATAAGCGGCTCATCGCCTTGCAGATTGACGATAATTTCGGTAGCTGCCCAACCACAGTGCGAAGCAACTTCAGCGATTCTTTCCGTGCCACTTTGATGATCAGTGCGCGTCATGACCGCTTTAATGCCCAAAGCGCTAACGGTTTGAAAAATCCGTTCATCATCGGTAGCGACGATAATTTCTTCAGCACCTGCTTCTTGCGCACGCTCACAAACATGGGCAATCATGGGTTTGCCTGCAATCGCCAATAACGGTTTGCCCGGTAGTCGGGTTGAGGCATAACGGGCCGGAATAACGACTTTAAAACGTAGCGTCATTTGTATAAGGCGTCAGTTTCTTCACT
>JBAXUR010000237.1:0-2674 GCA_037129595.1 Methylococcaceae bacterium
TTTATACAGATGGATGAATTGTGGTCGTTTTTGAGAAACAAACACAGTCAGTTGTGTGAATTTGTTGGCTTGGAAACTCCTACGAGATAGGTCGACAGTAAGGTTTCCTGTTTAAGTTAAAAGTAACAATAAGACATAAGTTAAGGCACGTTAACCTCGTATTCTCCCGTCGGTACTAAAACGTCTTAAATTGTTACGATTTAACACCGCTAAAAACTTGAACTGACCAGTATTTGGTCAATCTGACTGCATGCCAGAGCCGATAATGTATTGGTGCGCATTACAGGCAGAATTATCCACTGGTTATGTGAATATCTATTCTTTATTAACGCCTCTTGGAATCATCCAAGATTGTCTTGGCATAATCAGTAACAGCTATTTTTTCGTCATTCATACGTTCGATTTCATCAGCACGATTCCCCCCCCATACTACTCAGTCGAACACCCTGGCGAACACGGAGGGAATTTGAGGCTTTGGCAGTTTTAATGGGTGGCTTCGACCTTCGCGTATGGGGCGTAATCCCAAATCAGGTGAAACCAATAATGGGCAGGCTAAATTCACTGCTCACGTTAAGCAAGACTTGGAAATGAGAGTCCGCACGAATGCTGCACAACCCAATCATTTATGCCCTTTAAATTCATCATCTGGATCTTCATCAAATGATTTAGCCCACTCTACACCTTGCCATAATTTAGCCTGTGGATCGAAGGGAGTGTTGGCAGGATCCAGTCGGGGTCGTCTTTGGTTATATAACCAATAAGACTGGTTTTCCGAAGCCAACTTTTCTGTCAGATCAAAAGCCTGCTTGGTCGGCATTCGATAGCGCTTAGTAAGAAATTCCCTCCCGTCACAGGGGCTCTCTTGCCAAAATACCCACCAGTAATATTTATAAAAAAATGGTTTTGGGTGCATAAAGGTTGCATAGGATGCGGCTTGAAAACCTTCCCGATGATGTTCCTCTGCTAATTCTAGAAAGTTGGGTATCCGCATTTTATGTATCCATTGGTTATGTTAGAGAGCATAGGTAAACACAATTAAAGCTAATTTTTTGTTACTTCTAATGTTTAAGTGACCGCGTTTTTTTTAGAATCCGGTCATTTGAGATGAAAGTGCTCTCTTAATTCCGAGAATTTCGAGCAATATACTTTGTAATCCGTTTCAGTCTCTCCCAAGCAATAAACCTGAGCTTCCATGTCCAACCGGGCTTTTGTAAACTCGGGACTTTCGTCTTGTGTGGGAAAGTTATCCATATCGAAATCTTATAAACCTATCGCCTCATAAATTTCATTAGAACGCTGATTTTGCTTTACAAGATTCGATTCGGAATCCTTAATCATTTCAACTAATCCGTATACCGCCTGTATCCCATTGGGGATTTTAATAAACTCTTTATGGAAAGTGACGACATCTTCCGATGAAAAGCCGGCCCATGTCATGTCCCAGAGACAGATGGCGACAATCTCTGCCCGCTCATATGACTAAGGATCAAGTCATCCACTACAGCCCCAGCCATTTTTCCCAGGGTGGAAATTTTAGACTGAAACACTTTGGACATTCAGCATCAAATCCAAGCACATAAAAAGGTATAATGCCGTCAAGCCCGTATCTTTCAATGATTAGCCGTATATTTTCATCGCTCTGATCTAACCTTTTCAAATTGTCATAGGCCACCCGATAAGACTCCATGTATTCGACATGATCCGGGAACAATCGTGATAACTCAGAACAAATATTCTCCCAAGTTGATTGATCAAGCAATTCTTTAAAAGTCATCGTAGATTTCTCTTCTGTTATTGAATATCGCTATTATAAAAATGCTTAGCGACAAATTGTGTCGAACCAATCTCAACTAACCCATAAATTTTTCCCGCCAGCTTTTAGCCAATATGCTGCCATTCGTAAATTTAACCTCAGTGACTCTTGTGGTCGATTTTTGACGGTCGACTATCCCTTAATTTGCTCAGTTTGAATGACCGCTTTTGAGTAAATTCAAGTGACTCGTCGGGATCAGAATGAGGGTATTAAAAGCGGCTTAAATTGTGACGATTTAAGACCTCTTAAACTTGAACTGATCAATATTTGGTCAATCTGACTAAATGCCAGAGCCGATATACTATTGGGGCACATTACGTTCAGAGTTATCCACAGATTATGTGTATATCTATCCTTTATTACAGCCTTTTTGAATTATCCAAAATTGGCTTGGTTTGTCGTGTTTTACATAATCAGGAACAGCTATTTTTTCGTCAGCATGATTACCCCCTCCCCCAGATTACTCAGCCGAACACCCTGGCGAACGCCTAGAAATTTGAGGCTTTGGCAGTTTTAATGGTCGGCTTCGACCTTCTCGTATGGCGCGTAATCCTAAATCAGGTGAAGACATTAATGGGCCCGCTAAAGTCACTATCGACTTTAAGCCAGTGGAAATGAGAGACCGCAAGACTGCTTCGAGTGAAACTTTCGGCATCACGGAATGAAGATCGAACCAAGCCGATCACGGGTATGAGGCGTGACGATTACTCAGGCCATCACACGTGTGCATTGCCCCCATCATCTGCCCCAAGCCTTTGGTGAACAAGCTGAAATTTATATGCAGCGTATTGAAGCCCTTAAACAGACCTTGTTAAACGGACGCTTACATAAAGCCAAACAACTGTGCCTGCTTGATTTTGA
>JBAXUR010000238.1:0-2672 GCA_037129595.1 Methylococcaceae bacterium
ATCGGAAGGATTTAATGTTTAACAGGTAAAATTAAATGTTTAATCGGAAGGATTTTATGTTTAACAGGCAAAATTAAATGTTTAATCGGGCAATTCGCAAAAAATATCCCCCCAATTTAATACTGTTAAGTTAAGCGCAAGTTGTTAAAAAACTGGCTACACACTTAAGCAGGGACAAAAGATTTATGTTAACGCCGTCATACTGGCAAGGATGCCGGTATCATGTCATGGAGGGTAACTTTCCGATAACGTTGCCGCATGATTTAGGGTTTATGCAAACTACAGTTTCACATCCCCTTCGGCTGCGCTCAGGGCAGGCGTGTGACTGGATTCCGGCATCCCTGCCGGAATGACGGACTTTTTGGCACTTAGCAAATTATTTTTCTGCCCAGTGTCCCGTCTTAGTGGGTAGCCAAAAAACTGGAGTGCAATAGCTTCAGCTATTGCCTGTAAAAACAGCTAAAGCTTTTTTACTCCAGTGGTATGCTTAACTTAACGGCATTGAGGAATCCCTATTGGAATCCCACTTCTATTGAAATAGGGCGCATTTCTCTTGGAGTACTGTCTGTTCTAATTGGAATGCGACCGACCCGTTGCGACCTTGGTTAACCCGACAAGCTTGTCAATTCAGTTAAAAAACCCTCCCTCAGTTATTCTACCTGCCATGACAAGACGGCAATTTTGTCTGGTAAGGGTCATTTTTTCTGTCACCGGTTTTCTCCAAGATACTGTCTGTGTTGTGGGGTTGTACTTTGGACTTGAAAACACAGGTGCTGGATTAAATCTGCCATGTCATTTATATAAAGGGCGACCCCTTTATTTTTATAACACCCGTAGATAAAAGGAATGGCACGTGTTAAAAATCAATAAATTGTTGCTGGTAATGAGCGGTGTTTCTGTTTTGGGGGGATGCTCGGTTTATCAGGCGGTTCATGCGCCCACACCGATTGAATACAAACAAGTTAAACTGGGTGCCACAAGAACTGAAGCTCTTTCTTATGTTGGTTTTCCTAAAATGACGGATCAAAAAGATAATCAAAAAACAGATTCATTTGAATTTATTGACGGTTATAACGCGGCCTCTAAAGTGCGTGTTATTTTGTATTTGGCGGGTGATATTTTTACAGTCGGTCTTTCCGAGTTAATTTTTTGGCCAATTGAGGCCTACGGTTTTGACGGTAAACAATGCCGTGGAACCATTACATACAATGCCCGTGATCAAGTCATTGGCTACGATATTATGGGTAACAAAGGGGAGCATTTGTGGTTTTCTCCGTTGGCCACAGCCGATAAGTAAGTTATCAATGGGTAGGAGCGACGCCCTCGTCGCGATTTAAAAGCTTTTAATCGCGACGAGGGCGTCGCTCCTACGCAATAAATTTGGCAAGCTTGTCAATCCACTTTACATCGCTGCTTTTAGGTATTCTAACCCCATGGCTCGTGACTGATTTTATCGGGTAACAGTCATTTCTGCTTAGGCAGTCAAATCAATATAAGGAAGCTATCCATGTCGACATTAATTTCTCAAGCTGTTCGTCAACGTGTTATCGATATTGCCGCACAACACGGCTTTGTTACTCAACTGAAAGTTAATGGGGATGACCAGTATGTAAAAAACCTGATGTTTTTTTCCAAGGCGCTTAATCAATTTGTTTATATCCGCAAGGATAGGGCCGTGGGTGCCGGTGGCGTTCCTGCCCATTTTCAAGTGGCGTTGCATCCTGATTTTTTTAACAAAAATTGGGCCTTGGCTGACGAGGGTATTAAAGAACATATTAACAGTCAGAAAAAAAAGAACCTGCATTCCAGTAGTAATTATCAGAAGTTTCCTGTTTTTCCTGAAAATACCGCGCCATGTGCTAAGTGTTTTAAGGTTGCTGATTTTAATGCGTTGGCAATATTATTTCAGGGTATGGGTTCAGCGAGTGATTCAGGTCATTTACATGGATAGTAAGCCGTCAGATGCCCCGGAAATGCTTATCGCTACCGCGTGTCGCTTAACTTTAAAAACAAAAATACCCACTAAAGGGTTGATTATTGATGGCCTGCATCTCGATAGAATACTGGAAGGTACCGGTAGTTTGGAAATGCGCTCAGGTTTTACTAATCAATGTGAGTTAATCGCCTTGATTAAAGAAGACTGTAAGTTAATTGTTGGTATAGCCAATCTGGTTGGTATTTACAAACCGCTTAGTTACCAAAAATTTCACCAACCAAGTGATCACGAGCGGGTTTCTG
The DNA here is from genome assembly GCA_037129595.1 of Methylococcaceae bacterium. Lineage (GTDB taxonomy): Bacteria > Pseudomonadota > Gammaproteobacteria > Methylococcales > Methylomonadaceae > Methylobacter_C. Next base: position 2,239 of record JBAXUR010000238.1, read on the forward strand.
AGGAACGTCTGCAATCGGGAAATATTGATAACTGGGATATCGCCTGGGTACTTGAAAATTCCCGGGCACTAGGGAAAGCTGTTAGCTACCCAGTATTTAATGACTTTGATCGCTGGGTAAATCTGGAGCCAGAAATTCAAGAGCAGTTAATGCTTGCGATGGCTTGTACGGATTAAAATAATGATAACGGACAAATTGGAGTCATTGGATGAGAGCAAGAGGGGCAGTATTTTTCTGGGTAATGTCTTTTGGGGCATTGGCAAACTCAAACAATAACGACTGTTATGGAGCGGGCTGTTTACCAACAGAAATTCTGCAAAAGAAGATTTTACAGTCTGGCTATTATGATAAGTATCAGGGTGTGTTGGATGAGCTTAACGAGTCGAATGCTATTGCCCGAGAGCAATTATTACTGGAACGCGAACGGTTAAATG
>JBAXUR010000239.1:0-2617 GCA_037129595.1 Methylococcaceae bacterium
TCGTAGCCGCGCACGACATGATTAATAGCCTGATGGTCATCATCAATCACTACCGCAAATTGATAAGCGATAATCCGGTCTTTTCTTTTTAAAATAAAATCGCCATGCTGCCGAGCTAAATTAGTTGAAATTAAGCCCTGCAACTCATCGTTAAAAGAAATGACGCTGTTATCGGTTTTAAGACGGTGGGAATAAGGACTATCAGGAAAAGTCTGCTTATCCCGACAAGCACCGGAATAAATGGCAGTCACTGTTTTTCGACTGCATGTACAAGGATAAACCAGGTTATCTTTGGTTAATTTATCAAGAATGTCATGATAAACGTCAAGCGTTTGACTTTGATAAGCAACAGAACCATCCCAATGCAGACCAAAGGCCTCCAGTGTTTTTAACAAGTTATCCGCCGAGCCTTTAACATTGCGCGGGGTATCAAGATCATCAATACGCAGTAACCATTGACCCTGCTGTGACCTGGCCTGAAGAAACCCGGCAAGTGCGGTGAAAAGCGAACCAAAATGCAGGGAACCGGTAGGCGAAGGCGCAAACCGGCCCCTATAAGGTTGATTATCCAGCACGACAAGCTGTTTTAGCCCATTTGTTTTTCCCGAATTTCATCGAGGGTTTTACAGTCAATACATAAACTGGCCGTAGGTCTGGCTTCAAGGCGACGTATGCCTATTTCTATACCACAAGACTCACAAAACCCATAACTGCCTGATTCAATTTCTTTAAGGGAATCATCAATTTTTTTGATGAGTCTACGTTCACGGTCACGCGTTCTTAATTCCAGACTGAATTCTGATTCCTGTGTCGCCCGATCATTAGGATCAGGGAAATTAGCGGCATCATCCTGCATGTGGTGCACGGTACGATCTACTTCGTGCATTAATTCGGCTTTCCAGTTTTTTAAAATGGTCTCAAAATGTTTTAACTGAGCGTCATCCATGTATTCTTCGCCTTCTTTTTCTTTGTAAGGCGCAAAACTGAAAGGTGATGCAACAATCGGTTTAGTACTATCGGTCATCCATTAACTCCTACTAGACAGGATAAATAAAAACTGCGCATTTTTAGCAGAATAGTCACCAATTAGCAAGGATTATTGGTATCATTGATGTTTTTTTTATGAGCACTCTCATTATGCGCAAACAACTGGCAGAGCGAAATGCAGACATTTCTTCGTTTTATGTCATGGAATTGCTACGCAGAGCCAAGCAATTGGAAGCGCAAGGCGTCGATATTATTCACATGGAAATCGGTGAACCTGACTTTCCAACACCACCCACCCTTGTCAATGCCGCTATTAAGCATATTCAGACCGGCGAGGTTAAATACACGCCTGCCGCTGGTTTGCCGGAGCTGCGAAAAAAAATAGCCGGCTTTTATCAACAGCGTTATGGTGTAACTATAGACGAACAACGTATTTTTGTAACCCCTGGCGCTTCTGGTGCGTTTTTACTGGCTCTTGGAGTCAGCCTTAACCCGAACGAAGAACTATTGATGGCAGACCCCTGTTATCCGTGTAACAGTAACGTTGCTACCTTATTGGGTTGCAAAACCAAAACCGTCCCGGTTGATGCCGGTACCGATTACCAATTAACCGCAAAACATATCAAAGACCATTGGACATGCTCCACTCAAGGCGTTTTGATTGCCTCCCCGTCCAATCCTACCGGAACGCTTATTAGACCTGAAGAATTAAAGCAAGCTATTCATGCCGTTGATGATCTGGGCGGTTGCTTTTATTCCGATGAAATTTATCATGGACTGGTTTACGATAATCAGGCGACTACCGCACTTGAATTTAGCGATGAGGTATTTGTGATCAACAGCTTTTCCAAATATTTTGGCATGACCGGCTGGCGCATTGGTTGGTTGATTGTGCCTGATGAATTTATTGAAGCCACTGAGAAATTAGCTCAAAATATTTATATTGCAACGTCCACAGCATCGCAATATGCCGCCTTGGCGGCTTTTGATGAAAATACCCTGACAGAACTTGAAAACAGACGTGCAGAATTTGCCGCCAGACGGGATTTTCTTTATGATAATCTATTGCGCTTGGGGTTTGAAATACCGGTTAAACCCGCCGGCGCTTTTTATATTTATGTCAATTGCAAAAAATTTACCGATGACAGCCATCAATTTGCCTTGGATTTTTTGGAAACGGAAGGGGTTGCCATAACACCGGGACTGGATTTTGGCAGCCATGAAGCGCATCACACCCTGCGTTTTGCTTACACCACGTCTATCGCTAAAATGACCATCGCCATGCAGCGCCTGGAGCGCTTTATTAACAGAGAATCACTATGACCGTAAAACCACTATCAGTCGCCGCGTTAAACAACAAAATTCAGCAGAAAGAAACCTTGTTTTTGCTGGATGTAAGGGAACCTCATGAATTTCAATTCGCCCATATTGCCGGCAGCGTATTAATTCCGCTTAATCAAATTCCCAACCGACTCGGTGAACTGGAGCCGCAACAGGAAATTGTGGTGATCTGTCATCATGGCATGCGTAGCCTGCAAGCCGCCAATTATCTGGTGCAGTCCGGCTATAAAAATATTGCCAACTTAACCGGCGGCATTGATGCCTGGTCATGCAACTGTGATAATTCGGT
>JBAXUR010000024.1:0-37331 GCA_037129595.1 Methylococcaceae bacterium
AAAGGCGTGCCGTTTTCGGTACGCCTTTTTTTATGCCGGGTTAAAAGTGATTTTTATCGCGACGCTGCCGTTAGATAATAGTACTGATTTGATCGATAGACACAGAGGAAATTGTCTTTACTAATAAAAAACGTAAAAATTTTTCTACTTAAAAAATCCTTTGAACCCCGCGTCCACGCAGTGTCATCTGTGATCCGTTTTTGAAGTAGGTATTTATTGAGTGGTTATTTTCTAATCAGCGTTTACTGAAAATGCCATTAATAAAAGTTGAAATATGGTCTATTTCTTCAATGCAAACCGAATGTGACATCAGGTAATCATGCCATTCAATGTTGTATTCCAAGCTAATAAGGGTATTAAATACGGCTTTGCCTGATTCTACATCAACCACCGAATCCAGTATGCCGTGAGCCATAAATATCGGAGTGGATTGGTTGGCTATTGATGGTTCGGTTTTTAATGTTTCAAGGGTCGGAAAGTAAGTTGAAAGCGCTACAATTCCAGCCAGTTTATACGGAAAGTTTAGCCCGACATGAAGTGCTATGACACCGCCTTGAGAAAATCCGGCCAGTAAGATATGTTCAGACGAGATGCCTTTATCCATTTCCTGCTTAATTAGTTGCTCTAGTAGTGTCGCTGATTGGTAAATTCCTGCTATATCAACTTTACGCTCCAGTGACATTTCCAAAATATCGTACCAAGCGCGCATTTCCATGCCGCCATTAATGGTGACAGGTTGAATGGGTGCATTAGGAAAAATAAAGTGGATATTGGCCTCTGCGTTTAAATGCAGTTGGGGAGCAATACCTTCAAAATCGTGCCCATCCGCACCTAAGCCATGTAGCCATATTATCGAATATTGGTGAGTTGATGTCGGCTTAATTTCAATTGTTCCAAGTTTAGAATGCATAGGTGTTCTCCGTAAAGTCTAAATAGTCATCAAGTGATCACCCCAAATGGGCCTTACGATTAGGATGATTAGGATTTATAACGCCCCAAAACCGGGTAATACTAAAGCCATACGTTTCTTGAGGTTTGACGCGTGTAGGTTTATCAAGTTTGCATCTGCAGCATGCTTTGTTTAGTAAAATCCTAAAACTGGGTAGAATAAGTAACTGTCGCTGTTTATATCAAATTCTTGACTATGGTAACTGATATTATTTTAATATGCTTAATGGGTTTGGCTTATGGGTATTGGTTTAATGCCCAAAAAGCCAAAGAAATTGCACTGGGAACGGCTATAGCCCATTGTTTGTCGATGGAGGTGCAGATGTTGGACGGCTATGTTGCCTTAAGTGGTATCGGTCTGAAACGGAACAAGTCGGGAAAAATTCAATTACGGCGATCATTTCTGTTTGAGTTTTCATCGACCGGTAATGAGCGCTATAACGGGACGGTGCTCATGGTGGGACGCCGGGTTGAGTCTATTTACATGGATCCTTATCGAATTGAATCAACAGGCCTATTTGAGGGGTAACATTATTGGGGCATTAACACGTTTCAAAATTTATGACACACAGGCGAAAATTTACACTTTAAATTCTTGAATTACTCTTAATGTACATCTTAAAGGCGATGTTTCTGTTCAAATAGGATAGAATAATTAAGGTAATTAAATATTAACTCATCCAGTGATCAAACTATGCCACATAGACGTTTAAAAAAAAGCCAACCCATATTTTCAATTACTACACTTCCTGATTTAGGCATTGATTTAAAAGATATACAAGCCGATTTCAAACGCTATTACGGTCATCGACTCGGTAGGGATGAAAACTGTCGATCGGTGCATTATATTTATGAAGCGTTATCGATGGTTATTAGAGACAGACTGACAGAGCGCTGGAAAAAAACCTATATCGCTTACAAAAAACAGGATTGTAAAAAAGCCTATTATTTGTCTATGGAGTTTTTAATGGGACGGACACTCAGCAATGCCATGTTAAATCTGGGCGTTAATGATGTCGTTTCACAAGCCATGTATGATTTGGGGCTTGATATTGAAGAGTTAATTGACGCGGAGCCTGATGCGGGTCTTGGTAATGGTGGTTTGGGTCGGTTGGCGGCTTGTTTTATTGATAGTTGTGCAACCTTGCAATTGCCAGTAACCGGTTATGGTTTACGTTATGAATATGGCATGTTCTCCCAGACTATTGTTAATGGCGAACAGATGGAAGAACCTGATCATTGGCTTCGTAATGGTAATGCTTGGGAAATCGAGCGTCTTGAGTACAAGCAGCGTATTAAATTTGGTGGCCACACCGAACGCCACATTGATAAAGAGGGTATTACACGGGTTAGCTGGGTAGATACTCACGATATACTCGCAGTACCTTTTGATACCGCGATTCCCGGTTATCAAAACGGAACGGTAAATACCTTGCGTTTATGGAAAGCCACAGCAACTGAAGAATTTGATTTGCAGGAATTTAATGAGGGCGATTATGCTGAATCGGTTGCTGCAAAAAATACCGCCGAAAATATAACCATGGTGCTGTATCCGAACGATGCCAATGAAAACGGCAAGGCATTACGTTTGCAACAACAATATTTGCTGGCTTCTGCCAGTTTACAGGATGTGCTTGAGGTTTGGATCGGTCGGCATGGTAATGATTTTTCTAACTTTGCCGCTAAAAATTGCTTTCAATTAAACGACACTCACCCCAGTATTGCCGTTGCAGAGCTCATGCGCTTGTTGTTGGATAATCATGAGATGTCTTGGGATGACGCCTGGGCAATTACCCGTAATACCATGGCTTATACCAACCATACGCTGTTGCCGGAAGCGTTGGAGCGTTGGAGTGTTGATCTTTTTAAGCAGTTATTACCTCGCTTGATGGAGATTATTTTTGAGATTAACGCCCGTTTTCTGGCAGAAGTGTCAACACACTGGCCAGGTGATAAAGCCCGTATAGCGCGTATGTCGTTGATTGAAGAAGGTGATCGGCAGCATGTCAGAATGGCTTATTTGGCCATCGTGGGCAGTTACTCGGTCAATGGCGTTGCAGAATTACATTCAAAATTGTTGCAGCAAGGCTTGTTTCATGATTTCTATCAATTGTGGCCGGAAAAATTTAATAATAAAACCAATGGCGTTACCCCTCGCCGTTGGCTGGCGGCCTGTAATCCGGAATTGGCCGGGTTAATAACGGAAACCATCGGTGATGGCTGGTTAACGGATTTGTCGTTATTAAAAAAATTGGAACTTTATGTTGACGATAAGGCGTTTTGCAAGCGCTGGTATGAAGTTCAGCAAGCTGCAAAGCAAAAGCTGATTGATTATAAAAAGCAGGAGTTGGGTGTTGACTTGAATGTTAATGCCTTGTTTGATGTGCAGGTTAAGCGCATTCATGAATACAAGCGCCAATTATTAAACGTGCTGCATGTTATTCATCTTTATGACCGTATCAAGCGTGGCGACACGGCAAACTGGACGGATCGTTGTGTATTGATTGGCGGTAAAGCGGCCCCCGGCTATCACATGGCGAAAAAAATCATCAAGTTGATTAATAATGTTTCCCAGGTGATTAATCATGATCCTGATATCGGAAGCAAGTTGAAACTGGTTTTTCTGCTCAATTATCGTGTCTCGGCGATGGAAAAAATTTGCCCGGGTGCCGATCTTTCCGAGCAGATTTCAACGGCCGGAAAAGAAGCGTCAGGCACCGGTAATATGAAGTTTATGATGAATGGCGCGTTGACTATCGGGACTTTGGATGGGGCGAATATTGAAATTCGTGAAGAAGTCGGCGATGATAATTTTTTCCTGTTTGGGCTGACTGAAGATCAGGTCGAAAATTTGCGTGATCATTATGATCCGGCTGCAATTATCAGTCAGGACGAAGATTTGCAACGCGTGATTAATCTGTTGGAGTCTGGACATTTTAATCAGTTTGAGCCAGGTCTTTTTGACGGTGTTATTGACTCAATGAAAAGTCCGCACGACCCGTGGGTGACTATTGCCGATTTCCGTAGTTTTGTTGCTGCACAAAAACGGGTGGAAGCGGCTTTCCAAGATAAAGACCGTTGGACAAAAATGAGCATTATTAATTGCGCCAACAGTGGCAAGTTTTCTACCGATAGAACGATTGCCGAATACAACAACGAGTTGTGGAAATTGACGCCGGTTCATGTTTCTAAATAGCGGCTGATAATGTTTCATATTGTTTTGTTTGAGCCGGAAATACCGGCTAATACGGGTAATATTATCCGTTTGTGTGCAAATGCAGGGACGCAATTGCATTTAATCAAACCGTTGGGTTTTGAACTGGACGATAAGAAATTACGCAGGGCAGGGTTGGATTATCATGAATGGGTGGCGGTTAAAGAACATGCCTCGTTAAGCGCTTTTATTGAAACGGTTAACCCTGAACGAATTTTTGCCCTGACCACCAAAGGCAAGCAAATAGTCAGTGACGTGGCTTTTAGGGCGGGAGATGCTTTTTTATTTGGCCCTGAAACCCGTGGTATACCTGAAAGTATTTTGGCGGAATTGGGTGCCGACCGTTGTTTGTATCTGCCTATGCAGCCAGAAAGTCGAAGCCTTAACTTATCTAACACGGTTGCCATTGTCTTATATGAAGCCTGGCGACAATTGTCTTTTGCAGGTGCTTTGATCAAGTAGTTATTATTGCGTGCTAAATCTATCCGTTGGGTCGAAAATTTAATAAATTCACCACGAAGACACGAAGAGATAAAAAACTTCGTGTCTTCGTGATGAATAAATGATCTTTAATTGCCCGCATTCCACATTGGATTGATTGGTGGATTTAATTCTGAATGCCTCGATAATATAAATTTTATGTTAATTAATACGACATTTAAACCCGCCTGGTGGTTAAATAATGCCCATTTACAAACGCTGTATCCCGCATTAATCCGCAAAACTCCACCTCCCGAATTGCGACGTGAACGCTTAATAACGCCTGACAATGATTTTATTGATATCGATTGGTGCGGGGAGGGCAGGCAACCGTTAATTATTTTGTTGCATGGTTTGACGGGTAGTTCTCAATCCGTCTATATCAAAGGCTTACAGCGCACTTTATTGCAGCAAGGGTTTAGGAGTGTTACGTTAAATTTTCGGGGTTGCAGTGGTGAATTGAATGATTCAGCGCGGTGTTATCATTCGGGTGAGACGGAAGATATTCATTTTCTTTATCAAACCCTGCGCCAACGTGAGCCGGATGCGCCTTGTGCAGCAGTCGGATTTTCATTGGGCGGTAATGTGCTGCTAAAATGGTTGGGTGAGCAAGGTAGTCAGTTGTCGTTATTTGCTGCGATAGCAGTTTCTGTGCCTTTAGTATTAAGTGCTTGTGCAACCAAGCTGGATGGCGGCTTTTCCAGGCTTTATCGTAAAAAGTTGCTGGATGAATTAAAGCAGCATATCCAGGAAAAACAACGGCATTTAGAAAAGCAGGGAAAGCGGCAGGAAGCCAATAGAATTGAACGCTTAGGTGATTTATCGGGTATTAAATCATTTTGGCAATATGATGAGCGGGTTGTGGCCAAGTTGCATGACTTTAAAAATGCACACGACTATTACCAACGCTCCAGTTCCCGTCAGTTTCTTAAATCGATAGCGATAGCGACTTTGTTAATTCAAGCGGTTGATGATCCTTTTATGACTGAGGACGTTCTTCCTGACCTGGATGAATTATCAGCAAGCGTGCATTTGGAAATTACTCAAGGGGGTGGGCATGTCGGATTTATTGCCGGCGAAATTCCGTTTAAACCAGATTATTGGTTAGAGCAACGTATTCCGGAATTTTTAAAACAACAGCTGTGTCTTGATTCGGGTAATTCTGGCTGAGTTATTTGGGATTATTCTTTGCGGAAATCCCCGTAATAAATTTTTTTAAAAAAATATCACTTCTTGGCTTGTGTTATCAGCTATTTTCTATGATAATAGCGCTCTTTAGCCAGTACGGCTAAAGCATAATGGTGATCGTGTCGGTCCTCTCGCAACGATACGCTGTAAACCCCGCCAGGTCCGGAAGGAAGCAACGGTAGCAGCAGATTCGTGTGCCGGGATGTGGCTGGTACGATTACCGCCCAATATAGTCACTACTTTGCGAGCCTGCAATGAATTACCAGGTACTCGCCAGAAAATGGCGCCCTCATAATTTCACAGAAGTTGTCGGACAAGAGCATGTCGTCAAATCGTTAATTAACGCTTTACAACATAATCGACTTCATCATGCCTATTTATTTACCGGAACCCGGGGCGTAGGCAAAACCACCATAGCCAGAATCCTTGCCAAAGCCATTAATTGCGAAAACCTTCAGGACTTTAACCCTTGTGGCGTTTGTAGTGTATGTCGGGAGCTTGATGAAGGCCGGTTTTTAGATTTAATCGAAGTTGATGCCGCTTCCCGTACCAAAGTAGAAGATACCCGCGACTTACTTGATAACGCCCAATACGCGCCCAGTCATGGCCGTTATAAAGTTTATATCATTGATGAAGTTCACATGCTGTCAGGGCATAGTTTTAATGCCTTGTTAAAAACTTTGGAAGAACCCCCTCCGCATGTAAAATTTTTGTTGGCGACCACCGATCCCCATAAAATCCCTGTTACCGTCCTGTCCCGTTGCTTGCAATTTAATTTAAAACGCTTGTTACCTGCCCAGATTTTTTCCCAAATGGAATTTATACTCCAACAGGAAAACATTGAATTTGAAGCCGCTGCATTAAAATTATTATCCCGTGCTGCTGACGGCAGTATGCGCGATGGTTTAAGTTTGTTGGATCAAGCTATCGTCTATGGCAATGGTAAAGTGCCCACAGAAGACGTCAGAGCCATGCTGGGTACGGTGGCATTGCAACCGGTTGATGATCTGTTAATCGCCTTGGCTCAGGGGGATGCGGCGGCCATTTTGGATAAGATCAATGAAATTGCCAATTTAACGCCTGACTTTAGCGATGTATTACAGCAGATGTTACAAATCCTGCATCGTGTCGCCTTGATTCAACAAATACCTACAGCGGTTGATCATGATTTTGATATTGATATGATTGCGGCACTGGCAGCCCAACTGAGCCCCGAAGATGTTCAGCTTTTTTATCAGATTGGCTTGGTGGGTCAACGAGACCTTAGTTTAGCGCCGGATCCACGTAGCGGCTTTGAAATGGTCATGTTGCGTATGCTGACATTTAAACCTGTCCAGTTGGAACAAAGCCCCGTTAAGTCTGTTAACATTCAGCAGGTAACGCCTAAGCCGCCCACAAAAACAGTTTTATCAGTTGTGGAGACAGCGCCTCGCAAGGAAGCCCCGCTTGCTGTTGCCGTGGAGGGTGATTGGCTGTCAATGATTGTCGCCATGAAGCTGAATGGCATGACCCGCGAATTTGCCAATAATTGTGTGCTGGAAAGTATTGATGATAAAGTCTGCACCTTGATAATCGATCCGGATTATATCAGGAGTGCCCGATCAGAAGAAGTATTGCAAAAAGCCCTGCAAGCTTATTGCGGGACACCGGTTAATCTGGTTGTTAAGGCTAAAAAAAACACGGTTGACACGCCAGCTGTTCGATTGATCAAAGAGCGCGAAGATAAACAACAAGCTTCTGTTGATGCCATTAATTCGGATCATAACATTCAAGCTTTAAAGGACCATTTTGATGCGCGGATTTTACCCGGCACCATAGAGCCCGTATAACCCTAGAGAGGAAGTAAAATGAAAAACGCATTAGGCAATATTATGCAGCAAGCCCAAAAAATGCAGGAAGACTTGAAAAAAGCCCAGGAAGAGCTATCTCTAATGCAAGTATTGGGTGAGTCAGGAGGCGGTTTGGTGACTATCGTAATGACTGGCAAACGCGAAGCCAGAAAAGTAACGATTGATGACTCGCTACTGGGCGAAGATAAAGACATGCTGGAAGACTTGGTGGCGGCGGCTATTAATGATGCCGTTAATAAAGTCGGCAAAATGAAAAAAGAAAAAATGTCAGACATCACTGCCGGAATTCCTTTGCCTCCCGGATTTAAACTGCCTTTTTAATATGCAAATAAAAGGTTTGTTGGGGCAATTAATACAAAACTTATGCTGTTTGCCAGGCGTTGGCCCTAAATCAGCGCAACGCATGGCGTTTTATTTGGTTCAACGCGATCGCAATGGCGCAAAAATACTGGCCGAAACACTGCTACACGCAATTGCTACTATGGGGCAATGCCGGCAGTGCCGAACACTGACTGAACATGCACTTTGTGAAATTTGTGCTGATGATTCAAGAGACGACTCTCTCATTTGTATCGTTGAAAGTCCCGCTGATGCCTGGATTATTGATCAGGCAACTATGTTTAAAGGACGTTATTTTGTGTTGCATGGGCGTTTATCGCCCCTGGATGGTATCGGTCCAGATGAGCTTGGCCTGGATTTACTGGAAAAACGGTTGGCAACGGGCACGATTAAAGAACTGATTTTGGCTACCAATTCAACCGTAGAAGGCGAGGCAACCGCCTATTTTATTGGCGAGATAGCCAAAAAAAATCAGGTAAAAGCTAGCAGAATAGCACACGGCGTACCAATGGGGGGTGAGCTTGAGTTTATTGATAGCGGTACACTGTCACATGCGTTTAAAGGGCGAAAAGAGTTGTGATTAAGGCTAAAGGTACAAGGCTAAAGGCTAAGGGAGTGTGTGAAGATTGTTTTTTCGCCCTTCGCCCTTTGCCTTTCGCTTAAACCTTTGCCTGATTTTCCGATTTCGGCTTTGTGGTGGATAGTTAATTTTTAAAGGTGAAAATATGACTCAGTGTTTGTTTTGCAAAATGGTTACCGGCGAAATTAAACCGGATGTGGTTTTTGAAGACGATACGGTTCTGGCATTTAGAGATATTAATCCTCAAGCCCCTACCCATATTCTGATTATCCCTAAGATTCATATTGCCACCTTGAATGATTTGGATGATACGTTGCTTGCCGGTCATTTACTACAAACAGCCGTTCTGCTGGCCAAGAGGGAAGGCTTGTCTGAAGAAGGCTATAGAACTTTATTTAACTGCAACAAAAAGGGCGGGCAGGATGTTTACCATCTGCATTTGCACTTATTGGGCGGTCGACAAATGATTTGGCCGCCAGGCTAGATCAAGGTATTTATTGATAGACATTTGCGTTTCATAATTCTTGCACAGTTGATGATAACAATACAGCATTAGTTATGGGGCGAGTATCAATGCTTAAAACAATTCGAGTCAAATTATTTTTAACTTTTTTAGTCACTACCCTTTTAATTGTTTTAGGGATGTATGTTTTTATGCGTTGGTCTTTGGATCGAGGCTTTACTGAATTTGTAGAAACGCGCCAACGGGAGCAGTTAACAAACCTGATTGAAGGGCTGACTGAATCTTATGCCGGCAATCAGGGTTGGGGCGCATTGACCGGTGACAAGCAAAAATGGGTTGATTTATTGTGGCAATCTAATCCACATGGCCATCACCGCCCCCCTTTATGGCTTAAACAATCCCCTGCCGAAGCCAATGATATTTGGCCCCCGATAGTAATAGACCTCCCTGTTTACAGGCGATTTATCCCGCTTGAGCTGCGAGCAATGCTGCTGAATGCTGATAAGTCGATTATTTTTGGTCGTAAAGAGGCTTTCCAGCAATTATCTTTACAGCCCATCCGTTATCAAGAAAAAATAGTCGGTTTTCTTGGGCTCTTGCCCGGAAAAACAGTTAATCAAGTCAGTGAAATCCGGTTTATGGAGCGGCAGTCTGAAGCCTTTATCTGGATTGCCTTGTTAATGATTGTGTTGTCGGCTGGTCTTGCCGGGTTACTGGCATACACGTTGGGGCGACCGCTTAAGCGTATTACCACAGCCGCAAAGGCGCTTGCCGTGGGGCATTATAATAGTCGTTTGCCTGTTGAATCAAACGATGAGCTGGGTCAGTTAGCGCGAAATTTTAATGATATGGCGGCTGCTCTGGAACAGTCAGAACAAGCCAGGCGCCGCTGGGTAGCGGATATTTCCCACGAACTGCGAACGCCTTTGGCGGTATTGCGGGGGGAGTTGGAAGCTTTGCAGGATGGTATACGGCCACTGACTAAAGACGCTATTGACTCCTTGTTTGGTGATGTCATGCGACTGAACCGTTTAACGGACGATCTTTATCAATTATCCTTGTCTGATCAAGGTGCGCTAAGTTATCGCAAGGTACAAATTGATCCGGTAGCGTTATTAAAAGAGGATTTGGCAGCGTTAAAGCCGGAATTTAAAAATAAACAAATGGCTATCAAGTGGACTAATAATCTAACTGACCCTGTCAGCATTTACGCTGATCCAGACCGCTTATCCCAGCTGTACAGAAACCTGCTTACCAATAGCGTAAACTACACAGACAGCAAGGGACAGTTAACCATCACTATTTTTCGGGAATCCGATAAACTGGTGCTCAATTTTTCTGACAGTAAACCTGGCGTACCCGAACACGAATTACCCAGATTATTTGACCGTTTTTATCGGGTAGAAAGCTCGCGTAATCGCCACCATGGCGGCGCCGGTCTTGGCTTGGCTATTTGTAGCAATATTGTCGAAGCGCATAATGGTAGGATACAAGCACAATCTTCGCCTTTAAACGGGCTGACTATCCGCATTGAATTGCTGATTGGTTCATGAAACATATCCTGATTGTAGAAGATGAATTAAAACTGGCCCGTCTGCAAGTGGACTATTTGCATAACTCCGGCTTTAACACGAGCTGTTTAAGCAATGGTTTGGAAGTGCTGCCGTGGCTTAAAGCAAATCCGACTGATTTAATATTATTGGATTTAATGTTGCCCGGTCGGGATGGTTTGGATATTTGCCGGGAAATTCGCAGCTTCAGTGCCGTGCCGATTATCATAATCACGGCGCGTATTGAAGAAATAGATCGCTTGCTTGGGCTTGAACTGGGTGCTGATGATTATATTTGCAAACCCTTTAGTCCGCGTGAAATGGTCGCTCGTGTTAAAGCCGTGTTACGCAGGCTGCAAGCGCAAACAATGATACCCGCACTCACTAGCGCTTTGACGCTTAACCCTCATAATTTTCGGGTGCTTGCAGCAGGGCAGGAAGTAGAGTTAACTACCGTTGAGTTTCAATTGTTACAGGCGCTGTACCAGCAACCCGGCCGTATCTTTTCCCGTTCAAAACTAATGGATCTGATTTATCAGGATCACCGTATTGTCTCTGACAGAACCATTGATAGTCATATCAAAAAATTGAGAAAAAAATTGATCGACTTATTGCCCGGTCAGGAATTGATTCATTCAGTTTATGGTGCAGGCTATCGGTATGATCCCCAGAACAAAATTGTATATTAAAATTTCACATTATTTACACATTTTGTTCAAAATGTTTGCGCTTTTCATCGGTAAATTAAGTGCCAAGAACAGAATATCTCTGTTCGGTAAATTTTAATGAGAGATAAAACATGAACAAGAAAATTATAGCCCTTGCATTACTGGCTTTGGCAGTGCCATTCACGCTGGCTGCATTTCCTGGTGATAAAGGCGATTTTGAGGAGCATCATGCCAACCGGGTTGAGCATCTGTCCAAGCGTTTGGATTTAACGTCTGATCAAAAAACCAAAGTGGAAGCTTTATTCAAGACGCAGGATGAAAAATTAAAAAGTATCCATGAAGAAACTCAAGTCCGTTTGCAGGAAATTTTGACCAAAGAACAAATAATAAAATTGGATGAGTTAAAAAAGCAACGCCATGATAAATGGCAATCTAAGCATGAAGGTTTAAATGATCAAAAAGCACTTGAACAAACCAAGTAAGGCAACTCGCAATAAATAAGCCCCTAATTTGGAGTACAAACCTAGGTTTGTACTCCAAATTAGGGAAGCCCGCAATAAATAATCTTCCACTTTATAGTCTCCCACGCGCTTCGTACACAGCGTTGTAGGGATCATTAAGTCGGTGGTGCTCCCAGAGTCAGGCAATGATTGGTGTGTTATTTATTGCGAGTTACCTAATCCTATCGGTATTGAAAAATAAAGCGGTGGTTTTGTTTTTGGTAACTAACCCTTAACCCGGGTAATTTTTAAAACGATGGACAATTCTTTCAAGCTGCGAAAAATCCTTGCTAAATGCACGCGGTCTTTAACAGTCAGGGTGATTAAGTCAACACAAACGCGATCATCTTGGTCAATAACGGTGACATTTTCAATATTTGAACGCTGTTCTGAAATGGTTGAGGCAATGGTTGCCAATGCCCCTCGTTGATTAAGTATTTCTATGCGAAGTTCAGCTGGAAAATCACCTTTCGCATCCAGGCTCCACTCAACATCTAGCCAGTTGGTGTGTGTTTTTCTAACGACAGAGCGGTTACGGCATTCGTGATGATGAACTACTATGCCTTTACCTGGATTAAAGTAACCAATGATTGAATCACCCGGAATAGGTCTGCAACATTTGGCCAGGGTAATTACCATGCCTTCTGTGCCTTTTATAATCAGCGGTGTTTGTTGTATTTTACCGGAGTCATCCAGTTTGATATTGGCATTGATATCATCTTGGGTGAGTCGTTTTGCGATTAAAAACGGCATTTTGTTGCCTAAGCCAATGTCTTCCAGCAATTCGTTCATCGATGCTATCGACATGACTTTAAGTAATGCCTGTATTTGGGTTTCCTCAATGCTTTCCAGATGCACATGCATGGTTTGCAGTTCTTTTTCCAATAAGCGTCGGCCTAAACTAATCGCTTCCTGCTGCTTAAAATTTTTCAGATGGTTACGGATACTGGAACGCGCTTTTACGGTAGTGACATAATTCAGCCAAAGTGCGTTAGGCCTTGCCCAAGATGCCGTAATAATTTCAACGGTCATGCCGTTTTCCAGTTTGGTTTGCAACGGCACCAGTTGTTTGTCAATGCGGGCAGAAACGCAGGCATTACCGATATCAGTATGGACGGCGTAGGCAAAATCGATAATCGTTGCGCCTCGGGGCATTTTTATAATCCCGCCTTTGGGCGTAAATACAAAAACTTCCTGAGGGAACAGGTCAACTTTTAAATTATCAATAAACTCAAGAGAATCGCCGACCGTCTTCTGGATTTCCAATAAATCTCTTAACCATTCATTGGCACGCGCCTGAAATTTTTCAGTTTTATCGTCATCGGATTTATAGAGCCAGTGCGCAGCGATACCCGATTCCGCCATGCGGTGCATCTCGTGCGTTCTGATCTGGATCTCAATGGGAACGCCATAAGGGCCAATGACTACGGTGTGCAGGGATTGATAGCCATTGGCTTTGGGCAGGGCAATATAATCTTTAAAGCGACCTGGAATAGGTTTGTACAGATTATGAATAACACCCAGTGAACGGTAACAAGCATCTGTATTGTCACAAAAAATCCGGAAGGCGTACAGATCAAAAATCGACGACAAAGACATTTTTTTCTGGAGCATTTTTTGATAAATGCTATAAATGTTTTTTTCCCGTCCTGAGACTTCACAATGGAGACCAACCTGTTCCAAGCGTTTTTTTATGGTACTTTCAATGGTGTCGACAACTTTGCTGCGATTACCAAATGCTTTTTTCATGGCATTGGTCAAAACAGCGAAACGCATAGGGTACATTGCCTGAAAACTCAGCGATTCCAATTTATGCCGAATTTTATTCATGCCTAGTCGATTGGCAATCGGGGCGTAAATATCTAAAGTTTCACGCGCGATACGGCGTTTTTTTTCAGGGGGCATTACTCCTAACGTTTGCATGTTATGCAAACGGTCTGCCAATTTTACCAAAATAACCCGCAAGTCTTTTCCCATCGCAAGAAACATTTTGCGGACATTTTCGGCTTGCGCTTCTGCACGGGTCTGGGATTTGCCGTCAATCTTGGTTAGCTTGGTAACGCCATCAACCAGCTCTGCAACTTCTACACTGAACTGGTTTGCCAGTTCTTTTTTACTGATGGGTGTGTCTTCGATGACATCGTGCAATATAGCTGCCATAATGCCGCTGGCATCCATGCGCATCTCGGCAAGCGTGATGGCAACGGAGACAGGGTGGCAAATATAAGCTTCACCACTTTTTCGAAATTGGCCTGAATGTGCGTCGGCGCTATATTCATAAGCGCGGACGCAATCATTTATTTGCTCTTGATCTAAATAGCCGGACAATGTCGCACATAAACGCTGAATCAGTTCATCCTGAAGGCGTTTGGGTTCGAAGGTGTCGGTTATTTTCGACATGGGCATAAGGGGGGTTTAGAACATTGGGTTGTGGTCGTGCGCATCGCCGACACGATGGAGAAGATTAATATTCTCTGTAGTAACATGTCCGGCTGCGATTTCGCGCAAGGCAAGAACGGTATCTTTATCCTTTCCACGAGGAAGAAACTCTTCTGCACCGTGGCTTAATTGACGCGCTCTTGTGCTTGCCAATAAAACCAGTTTGAAACGGTTTTCCACATTTTCCAAACAATCTTCAATAGTAACTCTAGCCATTATTAAACCTAAATTAAGTAAAAAGCAATCAGCCTGTTTACCAGGCTGAAGGTGAATCCAATGTACAAGGTACAGGATGTAAGATCAAGGTACAAGATTTTTTTAAAGAGTTAGCGCTAAATCTTAGGTGATTTCTAAAAAGAATAAACCCTCAAGCCGGTTTTTTAGCTATCTTTAGTGAGGTGAAAAATAAAAATTATGCACGCAAGGAGTATCTTTTATTTCGGCACAAAGTAG
Organism: Methylococcaceae bacterium; assembly: GCA_037129595.1. Lineage (GTDB taxonomy): Bacteria > Pseudomonadota > Gammaproteobacteria > Methylococcales > Methylomonadaceae > Methylobacter_C. The sequence continues at coordinate 14,673 of JBAXUR010000024.1, forward strand.
TGAGTGCTGTGATTTATAAAGCGATACCGGTCGGGGTTTAGAGTTCCAACCGGCACGTTTGAAGACTACAATAGCTTTTAAAAAGTGAGTAACGTGATTCAATCCTCGTCACACTTTATTTTTTAGCCGCGTGATTTTAATATGGCAACGGCAGGCAATTCTTTGCCTTCAAGAAATTCAAGGAATGCACCACCGCCGGTAGACGTGTACGAAACCTGGTCATTAATGCCGTATTTATCGATAGCTGCCAAGGTATCGCCGCCGCCAGCTATTGAAAAAGCACTGCTTTGGGCGATGGCAGTTGCCAGTGATTGGGTGCCGTGACTGAATTGTTCGATTTCAAATACACCGACCGGGCCGTTCCAAACAATAGTGCCGGCAGATTTAATCAATTCAGCATACAATTTTGCCGTGTCGGGACCAATATCCAGAATCAAGTCGTCTGCTTCAACGTCTTCAACCTTCTTTATGGTAGCGATTGCTGTTTCAGAAAATTCTTTGGCACAAACGACATCAACCGGAATAGGGATGGCAGAACCTGCTTTTTTTGCCTCGGCAATTAATCGCTGTGCTTCTTCTATTAAATCAGCTTCATAAAGTGACTTGCCAACTTGAAAACCTGAGGCCGCAATAAACGTATTGGCAATACCGCCGCCAACAATTAATTGGTCTACTTTTTCTGATAGTGATTTTAATACCGTCAATTTAGTCGATACTTTAGAGCCGCCGACAATAGCCACCAAGGGTTTGGCAGGCGTTTCCAGGGCTTTGCCCAAGGCATCCAGTTCGCTGGCCAGTAAAGGGCCTGCACAAACTATGGGTGCAAATTTGGCTACACTGTGAGTTGAAGCTTGTGCGCGGTGAGCGGTACCAAAAGCATCCATCACAAAAACATCACAAAGAGCGGCCATTTTTTTGCCCAACTCATCACTGTTTTTTTCTTCGCCTACATTAAAGCGCACGTTTTCGCACAGTACCACTTCACCCGGTGCTATAACAACGCCTTCCAGCCAATCTTTTTCTACTCTGACGGGTTTACCCAGCAAGATTGACAAGCGTTCAGCAACCGGTTTTAAAGAAGCGGCTTCGTCATACTGACCTTCGTCAGGGCGGCCAAGGTGCGATAACAGTATAACCGCAGCGCCTGCGGCCAAGGCTTTTTCAATGGTTGGAACACTGGCTTGGATACGAATATCGCTGGTCACTTTACCGTTTTTTACAGGTACATTAAGATCCTGACGAATTAATACCCGTTTTCCTGATAAATCCAGATCAACCATTCTTTGAATTGACATATTTTACGCTCTCAGTTTATGTGTATATTTAGTGTGACTTATTTCCATTTAATGGAACAACCCATGCTTGGAATCTGTTGTTGCGGACCACGGCCGGTTTCTGCAATCAGCTTCATGGCTTCAAACAGGTCGCGCCTTGTATCGGCTGGTGCGGCTTCCTTCCGGCTGGCATCAAGCCTGCCTCTGTATTGCAATTCAAAGTCGCTATTATACCCAAAAAAATCGGGTGTGCAGACAGCATTATATTGTTTGGCAATTTGTTGGGTTGCATCAAATAAATAAGGAAAACCAAAATTCAGTTTTTGAGCCACTAACGCCATGTTGTCGAAAGAATCTTCAGGGTATTCAGCCGGGTCATTGGACATAATGGCGACCGAGTTAATGCCCAGTTGCTTAAGTTCGCGGGCATCTCTAACTATACGGTCTTGCACGGCTTTGACATAAGGGCAATGATTACAAATAAACATAATCAATAATCCTTTTTGACCCATACATTCTTGTAACGACCAAGTACGTCCGTCAACGCCAGGCAATGTAAATTCAAGCGCTTTTTGACCAAATTCACAGGTCGGTGTTGTTAATAATGTCATGATTATTCCTCATAAATAGATTGATAGACCAGTCATTTTGTAACTCATAACGGGTTAATCGACAAAAGGCTTTAAAAAAATTCACCACGAAGACACGAAGTTATAATTATTATTATAATTATGCAGTCCCCCTCTTTGAAAAAGAGGGGTTAGGTAACTAGCAATAAATACCTAACCAATTTTTTAGAATATCAGATAAACACCCTGTGTTCTATGAACATTATTTTTACACAGCATCGCTAAAAACATGACCCCTTTATCGAAACAATATATTGCTACGCTTAGAAGATGCAGTAAAAAAAATTTAATAGTTGATGCGTAATTATTCAGTCCCCCCTCTTTAACAAAGAGGGGGCTTGAATACTTACGTTGATGTCAGGCAATTTCAATATGTTAACCACCGCAGCCTATATTCTCCCAGGCATTGCTGATGGAATTTTCAAAGTTATGCAATAGCTGAGTTGTTTCCCGCTGTTTGGCTCGTAACTCTTCGAGTTCTTGCTTTAAATTTTCGGCGGCTTGCCGGGATTTTAAAACTAAGGTATCAATCCGGGCGCTCCGTTCAATAAGTTCGACCAGTTTTTGACCGTATTCATCTGATGTGTTCATGGTTTAATTCCTCGGGTTGTTGGGTAAAATGTTATCCGAATTTATCAGGTTAACTGATGTTATTGCCTATCCACTACTCAACCGGATCAAGTTCCTGTTCTTTCTGGAAAGCATTAAATGCCATATCGGAATTAATAATATGCTTCCTCCATTTATCCATAAATTCCTGAATATCGGTTTGCTTCCAGTCGTCGTGGGTTATTCTATTATCCATTTCGACCAGTTTTTCCAACATGAAATTATGTTCCCTTACATGGGCTTTAAGGTTTCGGAAACCGGATTCCACCATTAAATCTTCTTCAGCCAAAAAATGCTCTTTAACATGCTGATAAATTAACCGGCTATTTTTAATCAAATCTTCCCTGTTAATGGACGACATTAACTGGTCCGCTAAAATGAATAAATCCTTATGTTGGCTATCTACCAACTCATCGCCCATTTGGTAATAATCTTCCCAGACGAAGTGAATCATACTTCCTGAAGTGGGTTGTTTACCTAATCCTTCTTGCTGACGATGGCTGGCAATATTTTCCGGCGTTTTAGTATCGTCATTTATTTTGTAAACAAAACGTTGTCGTGCCTTATGGTAATCTTCATTGCCATAAAAATTTGCATACATTTGGGTTAATTCAAATTTTCTGTAAGAAGCCAAGGCCTTGACCGATTCGTCATAGCAGCGTGTATTGGCTTTTTCATTTAAATGTTTTTGCAAGGCCTCGCTATCAGCAGCGCCGGCATTGGCCAGATGTCTAATTTGAGCGGCAAAAATCTTGTGGTTTTTATCGAGTACCTTATCACACAGGCCTATGTGCCATGCCTTTTTGGCACTGAGGGGCAAGCGTTGTTCAGTCAATGACGTTGCCATTTCCAGGCCGACGCGCTTGGGTAATAAATAAGTCCAGTACTCGGAGCCATAAAGCTGACCCATGTTTTTGTAATGCGGGTTAAAAATGATACCTTCTCTGGCAAACACCTGGTCAGCAGCCAGCGCCATAATGGCACCGCCTGCGCCTGCATTGCCCCTAACGGCTGAAATGGTTAATTTATCCAAGGTCGTTATAATCTGATAAATCAGATCGTCAATGGCATTAATATTTAACCAGGATTCATCAGCCGGACACTCGGCAACCTCGATATGATTCAGGTGAATGCCGTTTGACCAGCATTCTTCTCCGCCCATTAGTACAATGACTTTTACCGATAAAGTGGCTACATGCTGATAGACCGATAGCAAAATATGACACTGTTCCGTACTCATTCCGCCGTTATGAAAAGAAAAATAGATATAAGCGACATCGCCTTCCTGTTCATACCAAACTTCCTGACAGGGAAGCTGGCGCCCCGGTTTTGTATAGTTGATTTCAATCGCTATGATGGTTTTGGATAACAGGCTTTTAAGTGTCGTAGTGCCGTGGCTTGTATTGGGTAACAGGTCTTTTAACACAAAAGTGGCCGGTAATTTTATGCCATTGCTACCGGATTCCAATTTGGGTTTTAAATGTCCAATCCAGAGTGCGCCGTCTACTGTGGCTCGACAAATGGCATGATTTGCGATGGCTATAATGTCACCGGGTTTGCCGGTTAAATGGAGCTCTTTATGGGCATTGAAAATAAAAACAGGCTTTCCGTAAATTTCATCCAGTACGCCCGGGCTACCGTCTGCGGCGTTAATCCGTCTTAAAATCTCGTCCGTTTTATGTTTTTTCCAATTAATGGCACGATCAGCTTGCTTCATTAACGGCAGTGACTTGCCTTTAATATTCGGTTTACTATAATCTTGCGCTTCGGGTTTAAAATTTGGGGCATCAAAATAAGTTAAAACCTCCCACAAACAATCGATGGCCGCTTGGGTTACTTCACGATAGAAAATACTGCTTTTTGTTGTCTGGCGCATAGGGAAGGTCTTATTAGACCAAATGGGACCTGCATCCATTTCTTCCGCGGCTTCCAGTAAAGAAACACCCCATTCCGGCTCGCCATTTTGAATGGCCCAGTCTAAAGAAGAGGCGCCTCTGTCGCCTTTAATACCGGGGTGGACGATGAGGCATTTAGTGTTCTCATAAATTTCTTTAGGGAGACGTTTCGTTAGAAAAGGGCATAGTATCAAATCGGGCTTGAATAACGCGACGCCTTCCAGCAGTTGTGTTATGTCTCCTGAATGTAATTCAACCGAGACTGTATAGCCTGCATCTTCCAGTTCAGTATAAAAACGCTGTGTTAGTCCGGAAAATGCAGTTGAAATAAGTAAAATGCGCATAACGCTCTCCTAATTATTATTTTTGAGTTATTACAAATTATTCTAGGCTGCTTTAACTGAATGAAGAGCAGAAACTCCAAAACGTTCACGATAACTTTGCGGATTAACACCCAACTGACGAATAAACGCCCGGCGCATACGTTCCTGATCACCAAAACCGGATTTGTCGGCTACCGCTTCAATCGATAGTTTAGAGCTGCCCAGATAATGCCTAGCCGCATCGATACGCGCCATTTCGACAAACTTGGCGGGCGTCATCCCCGTTTCTGTCAAGAAAAACCGTGCAAAATTTCGGGGGCTCATGCTCATGCGTTCAGCCAACGCTTCCACGCGCAAATCTTCGGCAAGATGAATCATAATCCAGGCCTGTAAATCTTTAAGCTCAGGACGGCTAGCTTCACTGGTCAAATAAGCGCTAAATTGGGACTGGCCGCCCGGACGTTTAAGAAACACCACCAAGTAACGCGCAACCAGCAAAGCCAGTTCGCTTCCCCAATCTTCTTCCACCATTGATAATGCCAGATCAATACCGGACGTAATGCCTCCCGATGTTGAAATAAAGCCATCGCGCACAAAAATTCGATCCGGTTCGACACTAACGGCAGGATAATCACGTGCCAATCTATCGCAATAGTCCCAGTGACTGGTTGCCCGAAGGCCATCCAGAAGACCGCATTCCGCCAGTAGATAAGCGCCTGTGCAGACTGATGCAAGTCGTCTGACGCTTGGCGCTATGCGTTGAATCCAGTCCTGTAAAGCCGGGTCGCACAAGATACAATCCACATCGGGAGAGCCGGGAATTAACAAGGTATCGATACTGTCCCGGACATCGCTATACGCTTTATTGGCGATAAGCTGAAGACCGCAAGAAGTCGTTATCGGTCCCGGTACTGCCGCTATCACGTCCATCGGATAGGCGGGTTCAATGCACACACCGGATCGCTGTAAGGCATTCGTGGCAAAAGCAAATACTTCCATGGGGCCGGTAAGATCAATAATTTCAACGCCGGGGTAGGTGACTAAACTGACTGGCCTTATTTTCGCAACACGAACTTGTGGGCAGTGGTTGTCGGATGGGGTCGAAAAAGGGATGTTCATTTGTCCTCCTCACAGGGAAATATTGAGTTGAATGCAAAAAACAACCAGAAAACTCTAAGCAAATGGGTCAGTTTTTTATGCTTGAATATTCCATGTACTCATCAATGGCTTCATGATGATTTTCTATATTGTGAGTGGAATTATTTTCTCTGTATTCCTGTTTTTGCACAATGACATGTTTCCCTCATTTTCTGCCAAAAAAGTTATCCCCGCAAATTATTTTGGCTCCGACAGTACTTTTAATCTTGTAGGAAAGCATTTGAATAATTGCACTTTGTTTGCTGGTTAAGGTGCCAGTTGTAACTTTTATGCTGCTCTGTTTAATTTTTATCAGCTAACATGGCTTTAAATGCAGCGTGGTTTTCTTCATGTTTAAAGGTTGCAAATTTTACTGAAAAGTCTTTGCGGGCATTGGCACCTAACGTGTCCAGATTCTGTATTAATACGCCCATGGCTAACAAGGTATTCGCGTGTATATGTTGCTTTAGCATTTCTTCGCCGAACTGTTTAAGGGTGATTTCCTGAGTTGCATAATCCTGAAAGTCACCTAAAACTTCCTGTAGTCCTTTCAGATTTTTAATGAAGTATTTTATTTGGTTTTCGGGATATAGGCTTTGGAAAAATTCCATCAAGTAGCGTAATTTTTTGCAGGATTTTCTTAAGTCATGTAATGATTCATCATGAGATTCTTCGGTAATGGCATTGCCTTCATATAATACTCGCTTGTAACTTTTCATGATCCTTCGATCTGCAAGTTGTTTAATGGTTAAATTGGCATTGGCCTCAACCGGTTTTAGAAAAGCCTGTGCTTTAAGGTAACTTTCCCATTCGGATAGGGTGGATAAGTATTTCAGCGAGCGCAGTTTTTTTGCCAGTTCTTTCTGGGCTTTTTGTTGTTTGGCGAGAATAAAATCATGTAACGGGTTGATGTCTTCGCGGATTGACGCAGGCAGGCCGTTTTTAAAACCTGCAAAATTTAACAAATAAACATCCAAATCCCGGGTAGTGCCGGTGATTTGTCCCAACCAGGAAAAAAAATCGGCATAAGTTGCGTTAATGGCTTCAGGTAATACGTCTTTAAGTTGACTGAGTCCGGCACGCGTTCTGCGCACGGCGACTCTAAAATCATGCAGAAATTCGCTGTCGGTATCGGCAATAGTGCCTTGTTCATTATCTTTAATGGCTTTTAGCAAGTGGCTAAAAATAAACTTGGCAGCAATATCGGCACGCATTCCCGGATCGAGGTTGATAGCCATTTTTGATGAATAGTCGTTAGGTTTACGACCTTGCAATTTTAAGGCGGTAACCAGCAATGAGTGGGAAGTGGGTATTAAATTAAGCTGGGTGGTGAGGGTCTGGCTGATTTGTTCAGCGGCCTTGTCGTAGCCTTTAATCGGTAGCAAAGTGACGCGGTTATTAAACAGGACGTGTTCTTCCAACATTAAGCGGACGACGGTTTTTCTATCGTTATTAATGATGTTGATATGATAAATTTCATAATCAAGATTACACACGGGCAATAAGGCGCGCATCTCCAATAAGGGCTCAAGAATGTTGCGAGTATCTTCGGTTTGGAATTGTTGACCAAAAGCGGGAACTTCCCTGATGTCTGTACTGGCAAGGGTCAGGTCATTATCGATGTTTTTTAGGAGTAAACGGGACTCGGATTTAGAACGGTTAAATTCACAAGTGATGCCGCTTTTATAAAGTCGCCAGTCAAAGCTGTCATAATAGGTTTTGAGGGAATATTGTCTGGAAACCAGTTCTAAGTCTGCATTATTGCTTAGTTTTGCAATAAATTTTTCAGCCGTTAAACTCGCAGGGAAATCAAATTGAAAGGGCATATTGATTGGGGTTGGGTGGGGGTTGTGGTAGTTGCTAATCCACTAATAATAACAAGGTAGTATTAACATTTAATGACAATTTAACAATAAATTGCTATTGTAATCCTTTTTTAGAATTATCGAAAAAAAATAAAGGTGATAATAAAATGAACAGAGAATTATGGTTGCTAAGGCATGGTAAATCTGATCGTGATCTTGCTGTTGACGACTTTGACAGGCCTTTAAAAACACGTGGAAAACACGCAGCCCAGCGTCTTGGTGAGGGCTTGCATCAACAACATCTTATTCCCGATTGGATAATCAGTTCACCCGCAAAAAGAGCTCTTGCCACAGCGCTCATTGTGCATGAAGCCATTGCCGCTTCGGAGCTGGTTATTGTGGAGGATAAGCGCTTGTATCAAGAGGGGTTTGAGCGCCTGAAAACGGTACTGGCTGAATGTCCCTTGGAAGCCAAGCGGGTTTTGCTGGTCGGACATAACCCGGAGCTGGAAGATTTGCTGATTTATCTGGTCGGTATAGCTCACTTGCCTGATACTGATAAATTGTTGCCTACAGCGGCTTTGGTCAGGTTGAAAATGCCCAATGACTGGGTTCACCTGGAGGCAGGTAGCGCCGAACTTTTGTATATTACCTGCCCTAAATATTTTCCTGAAGATTCCTCATGAATGAGTCTTAAATCTCTGCGTTGAGCGCAGGAATATAGAGTAGTTATTCGGTCCCCCTCTTTGAAAAAGAGGGGTTAGGGGAGATTTTATTAGATAAATCCCCCTCAATCCCCCTTTTTCAAAGGGGGAGGTGAATATTTACAATATAGACAGTATTATGGCGTTGTCATAATACTGTCATAAAACATTCATATTCTTGTTATGTAAACTGTACATAATAGTTCCACAATAATTAACTTGAGATTTGACAATGAAATTATCTTTTAAGACAAAATCACTAATAGCTGCGATGGGTTTTGCTTCTGCGGCATTGGTTAGTGGTACTGCAAACGCAGTACAAACGGTTGATGCAGGCGTACCTGACTATCAAAAAGCTAGCGGTATTGCCGGCAACTTGTCCAGTGTGGGTTCTGACACACTGGCAAATTTAATGACGATGTGGGCTGAAGAGTTCAACCGCGAATATCCTAATGTCAACATTCAGATTCAGGCTGCCGGTTCTTCTACCGCACCGCCTGCGTTAACAGAAGGCACATCAAACCTGGGTCCTATGAGTCGCGAGATGAAGGATGACGAGTTGGAAGCTTTCGAAGATAAATACGGTTACAAGCCTACCGCAGTGCCTGTTGCTATTGATGCGCTGGCCGTGTTGGTTAATAAAGACAACCCCATTAAAGGTCTGACTATTCCGCAGGTTGATGCCATTTTTTCTTCTACCCGTAAATGTGGTCATGAAACTGATATTGAAACATGGGGTGACGCAGGCGTTGCAGCATGGGGCTCAAAAAGCATTCAGTTATACGGACGTAACTCGGTTTCGGGTACTTACGGTTACTTTAAAGAAAACGCTTTATGTAAAGGTGATTTTAAAAGTAACGTAAATGAGCAACCCGGTTCGGCATCAGTGGTTCAGTCGGTTACTTCATCAGTTAATGGTGTGGGTTATTCAGGCATGGGTTACACCACATCAGGTGTTAAAATGGTACCGTTAGCTAAAAAAGCAGGCCAACCTTTTGTTGACGCAAAACCTGAAAATGCGCTTAATGGCACTTATCCATTAACTCGTTATTTGTATGTTTATGTTAATAAAAAACCAAATCAACCATTAGCGCCTTTAGAAAACGAATTTATAAAAATGGTTTTATCTAAAGCCGGTCAACAAGTGGTTATAAAAGATGGTTATATTCCATTACCTGCAAAAATTGTTGAGAAAGTACTGACTACTCTTAAATAATAGACAGATTTAAAGCGTTGTTAGGTCAGGCTGCATCGACAGGGATGTTGGCAATGCTGTTAAGTTAAGCGCCTCTTGGCAAGTTAAACCGTTGGCTGAGCGGAGCCGAAGCCAGCCAAATCGCTTCGACTTCGCTCAGCGAACGGTTTAACTTAATGACATTTGGGCGGTTGGGGTTTGACTATTCAATCTCAGCCGTTTTTTTTGATTTTCGTTATATCACTGCTACCTTTCTATCTTAATATTTTCCCTATGTCTGAAACAAACAGTCCATCAAAATATTCCTCAGCCATAAACCAAACATCCGGTGGCGTCCATGAGCGCTGGCGGCTGATAAAAGACGCAATAGCCCGCTACGGCGTAGTCGTGGGTGGGCTTGGTGTGATCTTTGCTATCGCGCTGATTTTCTTTTATCTGCTGTATGTGGTTTTTCCTCTGTTTTTGTCGGCAACCGCCGAAGCCGTTAGTCAATATGAAGTGCCTGAACAGGCATTAGGCAAAACGGTATTATTGGGGGTGGAAGAACAAAATGAAGTGGCCGCCCGCTTTACCGATACGGGGCAAGTGATATTTTTTGCCGTGGCGACCGGCAAAACATTGTTAAATGAAACCGTCAAAATACCCGAAGGCACTCATATTGTAAGCTTTTCCCAGGGCAGTCCCAACAACGAAGGTGCGGTGATTTACGGTTTGTCTGATGGCAAAGCGGTTATTGTCAAACACCAATATAAAGTCACCTATCCCAATAACGTCCGCCTGATTACACCCTCAATAGCCTACCCAATGGGCGAAGCGCCTTTGGTGATAGATGAGTCAGGAGCGCCGTTAGAAAAAATTGCCGTTAAAATCGGTGATAATGCCAGTACTATTATTGCAAAAACAGGCGATAAAATTCGCTTGAGCCATTTTGAAAAAGAAAAATCCTTGTTCGCGGATGAGGCAGCGGTAACCCGAACGGATGCGGTTTTAGATTATGCGGCCAAGGATGTTGCCGATATTTTGATTGATAAAGAGGAACATAATCTTTATTTGTTAAGCAGTAACGGACAATTGGGTTTGTTTGATATTAGTGATAAAAGTGCGCCTGTGTTTGTCCAAGAGCAAAATATTATTCAGTCCGGACAAAAAATTACCAGTGTCGCGTTTTTAAACGGCGACCTTTCCTTAATGATTGGTGATTCCAGCGGTTTGGTATCTCAGTGGAGTAAGGTGAGAGACAAGTTAAACCACTTTGCCATGCAAAAAATCAGAGTGTTTAAAGTGTCTGATAAAGCGGTTATGTCGATCAATCCGGAGCAACGACGTAAAGGTTTTATGACGGTTGATGCGGATGGCACACTGGGCGTTTATCATTCGACATCTGAACGAGAAATGATCAAGGAGACGGTTGCTAATTCACATCCTGTTGCAGCGGCCATGTCACCCAGAGCCAATGCAGTGTTGGTACAGTCGGACGACGGCAAGATAAGTTTTTGGAAGGTGGATAATGAGCATCCAGAGGTCTCTTTAACCTCACTTTGGAAGGAAGTCTGGTACGAAAGTTATCCCAAGCCGGATTATATTTGGCAGTCATCCTCCGCTAACAGTGATTTTGAGCCTAAGTACAGTTTAACGCCGTTGGTTTTTGGTACGCTAAAAGCGGCTTTTTATGCCATGTTGGTCGCTATGCCTTTGGCGTTGATGGGCGCTATTTATACCGCCTATTTTATGACGTCAAAAATGCGTCAATACGTTAAGCCTTCCATTGAATTAATGGGGGCGTTACCTACGGTTATTTTGGGGTTTTTAGCCGGCTTATGGTTGGCACCGATTATTGAAGAGTATTTGGCGGGGTTGTTTGCCTTGTTTATGCTGGTTCCGTTAGCGGTTATGTTATTTGCTTTCGCTTGGCAGTATTTACCAAAATCTTTTCTGCAGAAGATCCCTGAAGGCTGGGAATCCGCCGTGTTAATACCGGTTATTTTGTTAAGCAGCTGGTTTGCCTTTAGCGTGAGCGTTCCATTGGAATCCTTTTTGTTTCATGGTACGTTACGTGATTGGTTTAAAACCGAACTGGGTATCGGCTATGATCAACGTAATGCGCTGGTTGTGGGTATCGCGATGGGCTTTGCGGTTATACCGACTATTTTTTCAATCGCTGAAGATGCTATCTTTAGCGTGCCCAAACATTTAACCGTGGGTTCTCTGGCCTTGGGTGCAACACCTTGGCAAACCATGATTAAGGTGGTGTTATTAACGGCCAGTCCCGGTATTTTTTCTGCGGTTATGATCGGTTTGGGTCGTGCCGTCGGCGAAACCATGATTGTATTAATGGCGACAGGGAATACGCCGGTAATGGATTTAAGTGTTTTTCAGGGCTTGCGTACATTGGCCGCTAATATTGCCGTGGAAATGCCGGAATCTGAAGTGGATAGTACGCATTATCGGGTGTTGTTTTTGGCCGCTCTGGTATTGTTTATGTTTACTTTTGTTTTTAATACGTTGGCCGAAATCATTCGCCAGCGCTTACGCGAAAAATACAGTTCATTATGATTTTGTATGGTTTAAAAGTGGAGCCCTTGACAGGGCTTAATAGGGCGATTGCCTGTGTTTCCCTTTACGCAAAAATATAACGTATTATGATTAAGTTATGGTTTAAAAGTGGAGCCCCCTGGATATGGCTCAATGCAGCGGCAGTCAGTACCTGTCTTATTATGATTGTGGGTGTGCTCGGTCTGGTCACCGTGCGCGGGGTAGGACATTTCTGGCCGCATGAAGTGACCCGGTTCAGTTATCAGGAAGAAGGCAAACAGCTCCGGATAATTATCGGCGAAAAAGTGGATACCAGCATAACGCCTGCTGCAATGGCTAAATCAACCGGCTTTAAAATGGCCGATGATGAAGAAACCCTGGTGCAGTATTTAATTAAAACCGGTAACCGCGATCTAACAGGCACTGACTTTCTTTGGATACAGGCGCGTAATGTAAAGGAGCACAGCCACCCTGTTGATATGATGGTTATTGAGCGCCGTGAGTGGGGTAATTTTTATGGACAGTTGCTGGAAGTTAAAGAAAATCATAAAACGATTGCTACCGGGACAGAGGCTTGGCCAATTCTTCAGACCAAGATAGACGAAGCGTTAGCCGTTTTTAAGGAAATAGCGCATTTAGAAAAAAAGGAAATTGGCGCGATAAATTATGCGTTGGAGCGCCTAAGGCTTAAACAAAGAAAACTGGAATTGGAAAATAGCCTGGATGATGCCGCCAAGCAAGAAATTGCTGTGGAAAAGGCCGGCTATGAAGTGGACTATAAACAGTATCAAGCCCAGTTAGCCACGTTATATCAAAAAATAAGGCGTGATAGTCTGGTTGCCACAACCGAAAGCGGCGCTACCTTGGAAATTCCTATAGCCAAAGTGGTTAGGGCTTTTCAGCCCAATGCCATGAGTTTGCTTGATAAAATAGTTCACTATGGCACCAAGGTGGTTGAATTTTTAGCTGATGATCCGCGTGAAGCCAATACCGAGGGCGGTATTTTTCCGGCGATATTCGGTACCGTGATGATGGTTATGATGATGTCGGTGATTGTTACGCCCTTTGGCGTAATAGCGGCGGTCTATCTGCGTGAATATGCCAAGCAAGGCTTCACGACCCGGTTAATCAGAATAGCGGTCAACAATCTTGCGGGCGTACCGTCTGTGGTTTACGGGGTATTTGGCTTGGGCTTTTTTGTGTACATTTTGGGCGGTAACATAGATCAGTTGTTTTTCCCTGAATCTGCACCGGCACCGGTTTATGGTACACCGGGATTGTTGTGGGCTTCCATTACGCTGGCCTTGCTAACGTTACCGGTCGTTATTGTGTCAACGGAAGAAGGTTTGGCACGTATTCCCAGCTCAATCCGCGAAGGTAGTCTGGCATTAGGTGCGACTAAACTGGAAACCCTATGGCTGACGGTATTACCGATGGCCAGTCCCGCCATGATAACCGGTTTGATTCTGGCGGTAGCTCGAGCTGCTGGCGAAGTAGCGCCGTTAATGTTGGTGGGCGTAGTTAAGCTGGCTCCCACTTTACCGTTGGATGGGAATTTCCCGTTTTTGCATTTAGACAGAAAGTTTATGCATCTGGGTTTTCATATATATGATGTCGGTTTTCAAAGCCCCAATGTTGAGGCGGCAAGACCCTTGGTTTATGCGACAGCATTATTACTGGTTTTGGTAGTTATAGGGCTTAATCTGGCCGCAATTGTCATAAGAAATAATCTGCGAGAAAAATATCGCGCACTGGAAGGTTAAAAAAATGTCAGCACAAGAAATACGTACACACGCAATTGATATGAGTTCTGTTTTACGCGGGAAGGAAGAGTCGCAACACCCTAATGAAACGTGTATCAAGGTGGAAAGTCTAAATTTGTTTTATGGCGAAAAACAGGCACTTTATGACATTAACATGGAAATGCACAAGAAAAAAGTGACTGCCTATATAGGCCCCAGTGGTTGCGGTAAGTCCACGTTGTTGCGTTGTATTAACCGGATGAATGATCTCGTTGATAGTGCAAAAATTGATGGTAAAATCTTGCTGGACGGTGAGAATATCTATGACAAATCCGTTAATGTAGCGGCTTTGCGCAGACGCGTCGGCATGGTGTTTCAAAAGCCCAATCCTTTCCCAAAGTCTATCTTTGAAAATGTGGCTTACGGTCTTCGCATTCAGGGGATTAATGATAAACGGGTATTGGAAGAAACCGTTGAAAAAGCTTTGACTGGCGCTGCCTTGTGGGATGAAATGAAAGACCGCCTGAATGACAACGCCTTGGGTATTTCGGGCGGACAACAACAACGCCTGGTTATTGCCAGAGCGATTGCCATAGAACCTGAAGTGTTGTTGCTGGATGAACCAGCCTCTGCACTGGATCCTATTTCAACATTAAAAATTGAAGAGTTAATCAATGAGCTTAAAGAAAAATATACTATAGTCATTGTCACGCACAATATGCAGCAGGCTGCCCGCGTTTCTGATTTCACAGCCTTTATGTATATGGGTGAATTAATTGAAATAGGAACCACCAGTGAATTGTTCACTAATCCGGTAAAAAAACAAACAGAAGATTATATTACCGGGCGCTACGGATAATCAGGAGAAAATAATGGACAACAGTAAAATAGGGCAGCATATATCTGAGCGGTTTAATCAAGAGCTGGAAGATATACGCAATAAAGTGCTAATGATGGGTGGATTGGTTGAGCGCCAAATAGAACTGGCAGTTGAAGCTTACACCACAAGTAATATGGAGTTGGCTGAACAGGTCATCAAGCAGGATGATGATGTTGATGCATTGGAAGTGGCTATTGATCAGGAATGCACCCAGATTTTAGCATTGCGCCAACCAACGGCTTTTGATTTAAGGCTGTTGATTGCGGTGATTAAAATCATTCACGAGATTGAGCGCGTCGGCGACAAGGCTGAACGTATTGCTGAAATGGCGATACAGTTATCGGGTAATGAAAGCAAAATCCCTCATCATGAATTGGAGCACATGACTGATTTGGTTAAGAAAATGATGCATGATGCATTGGATGCTTTTGCCAGAATGACCTTAGAGAATGTGCCTGTCATTACTTTGATGGATGAAAAAGTGGATCGTGAATACGACAATATCCTCAGGCAATTAATTACCCGAATGATGGAAGACCCCAGAAATATTACCCGGACTTTGGATGTGCTTTGGACGGTTCGTGCATTGGAAAGAATTGGCGATCATGCCTGTTACATCTGTGAACATTTGGTTTATATGATTAATGGCGAAGATGTACGCCATTTAAGCCAGGAAGAACTTGAAAAGAGAGTTAAAATGGCAAGGTAAGATTTGCAGTCCTCTGATGCGGGTTTTCTTTATGTAACGATATCCGTGTTTTGTAGGGGCAATCCCTTGCGGTTGCCTCACTAACATCCTGGCATTAAAGGGCAGGCGTATAGCCGACCCCTACAAACAGAAGTATTTGTGTCGGGTTACGGTTATCGTCTAACCCGAGCAGAGATTATTAGCATTTTTTTGATAAAAAAGTGTCAACTACTTTCGGGCTTCTATGAAGGATGCCGAATTTTCCATGAATCATTGTCCCAAGTGCCTACATGATTTGCAGGTGCCCAGTGAGATTTGTCCTTATTGCGGCATCGTCTTTGAGAAATACCTAAAATATCATCCTAAACAATCGGATCAACGAGGCGTTGATTTGCCCTTGGTTACGATAATTATAGAAGATGAAGCCAAGCCACTAACCCGGTGGCTGTTTTACGAAACTCCGCAAAGCACCTTGGCTTTCTTGGGTCGGTCGATTATTTTTGTGGGGCTTGTCATTTGGAGTTGGCAGCTTATTAGCTCCTCTATGGAAAGCAATACCGTTGGTAACTCCTTTTTACATTTAATCAATCTGCCTTCTCATGAAGCGGGGCATATTATTTTCAGACCTTTCGGTGCGTTTATTACCTCATTAGGGGGAACGCTGGGGCAGTTAATCATGCCGTCGATTTGTCTGGGCGTGTTATTAATCAAAACCCGCGATCCTTTTGGGGCAGCAGTTGCATTATGGTGGGTTGGTGAAAATTTTCTGGATATTGCGCCCTATATTAACGATGCACGGGCAGGGGAGTTACCGCTGTTGGGTGGCAATTTTGGCCATTCATCGCGATATGGTTTTCACGACTGGGAATATTTGTTAACCGAATCCGGGCTGTTAAGCTACGACCATGTTCTGGCTAAAGCCGCCTTTGTGTCAGGATCTGTCATCATGTTACTGTCACTGCTATGGAGTGGATTGTTACTCGTTAAGTGGATCAGGGCGTAAATCTAGTAAGACAATTAAGTAAAATTGTTATTGAGAACCTTTTATAATAACGGATTAGAAACTTCAAAAAGTATGCGATGCAAGATCTACAAAGTCGTCTGTACAATGGGTTCCACTTTACCATTACTCACGTTTCGAAAGCGATTAAAGTCTTCAAATATTTCGGTCGGGGTTCCAACTTGCATGGTACGAAACACACGAAAAATACCCATATTAATTTTCGTGCATTTCTTTTTTTTGTTATTTTTAATGAGGTTTAAGTGAAGATTATTAAAGGCCTGAAACGCAATATTTTTGTTCTCCTGGGTTGGCTTGTTTGGCTGGTTTTTAGTTTGGCACATTTAGAGCTTGGCCCCGAAATGGGCTTAAACGTTATGTTGGCTGCGGCGGTGATGATTTTTATCATCATGTTGGGCTGTGTATTTGCAGTCAATCGCCATGCCGAGCACCTGTCAACCCAGTTAAAAGAGCCTTTTGGTACGTTAATATTAACGTTGGCGGTTGCGGCCATTGAAGTGAGCTTAATGCTACAGATTATGATGACGGGCGATCAAAATCCGTCCATGCTTCGTGATACTGTTTTTGCCAGTTTAATGATTATGCTTAATGGTATGGTGGGCTTGTCTTTAATAGTCGGTGGCTGGAAGCATTTTGAGCAAACCTTTAACTTGCGGGGGGCGCTTTCTTATCTTCATCTCATTGCGCCCTTGACCTTAATTTTATTGGTTATGCCCAGCCATACGCTTTCATCAGTGGGGCCAACATTAATTCCTGCACAAGAAATTTTTCTGGGGCTTTTATGTATTTTGGTTTATTTATTGTTTTTGTTTATGCAAACAACAAGGCACAAAGAATTATTTGATCAGTCGGATATTTTTACGGTCGAGCCGGGTATGAATGAGCCAGCGCCCATCCAAATCCATAATAATCGAGCCGTATTGATTTCAGCAATCGGATTAGTTATTTCGGTTACGCCGATTGTGTTGTTGGCGGATTTTTTTGGTGGGTTTATTAACTACGGTATAGAAACGCTACACGCACCCATAGAACTGGCGGGTTTAATTATTGCCTCTTTGGTTCTTATACCGGAAAGTTTAAGTGCGTATCGTAGTGCCTTGGATAATAATATGCAGCGGTCTGTTAATATCTGCTTGGGTTCGGTGTTATCTTCAATCGCTTTGACTGTTCCCGCGATAATGTTGGCGACAGGATTGCAGGATTTAAAGTTGACCATCGGGGTAACGGGGGCTGGATCAACATTGCTTTATGCCAGTTTGTTGACAGCGCTTATCACGCTGATGACCGGTCGTACTACGGTGTTGCAGGGGCATGTACATCTGATGCTGTTTTTTGGTTACTTGTTTCTTATTTTTTACCCTTAACTGAGTCGGTCAGCCTCTTTTTGGGTAAGTGCCCGGTAGATGTTGGCTTCGATAAGGGATAGCACGGATTTTATTTCTAGTAGAAAAAAGGGCTTCTTTCATTATTCGGTTTACACTTTTTGCAATTACCATCGTGCCGGGTTAGCGAAAGCGTAACCCGACAAATCTAAGTATCTGTGTCCTGTTACGTCTAGCGTTTAACCCGATCTGCAGGGATTGTTAGTCTTTTTTTGGATAAAAAAGTGTGAACTACTTTTGGGCTTCTTTGAAGGATGCCGAAAAAAGACCTTAAATTATTAAGTCCGTGTTCTATTGTTAGCGTGTCTGGTTTTAGGCAAGTATTGAGCTTGGTGTTGGAAAAAATTTTAATTTAACATTAATGGTTGTGCCTTCGTTGAGAGTGCTTTTTATATCTACGCTGCCATTTAAATCACCAATCAGCTCTTTTACAACCGTCATTCCAAGACCGTTTCCCGGAACATAGCTAAATGGATTGGCCCGATAAAAAGGCTCAAAAATATTTTCAATCTGATCAGAAGACATGCCTATGCCGGTATCAGTCACTGAAAAATTAAGCCATTTTTCATTTTTAAAATTAAACAATGCTACCGATAAACGAATGTTCATTTGACCATCAGAATATTTAACGGCATTTGAAAGAATATTATTTAAAATAATTTTAACGATAGCTTGATCTATACAGCAAAAAGAAACATTTTTATCCACATCTAGGGTGATTTTACCACCCTCAAAATTTTCAAATTCAGCGGTAAGAGTTGATAAATAATGATTTAAATCAGTTTGTTCAAATATAATCTCATTTATGCCATAAGATCGACCCGGTAAAATGGCACTGTATCTTTTATTAAGCGCTTTACTTGATAAGGTTGTGTCTTCTGCTTCAATATTTGCAAGATCATCTATAAGTAATGCAAAATTTCCTTCGAGCTTAGGCTGGGTATTGGCCGGACTAACAACCATAAGGTCTACTGATAAGTGGGTCGGCAGTTTAGCGTCAAGCTTATTAAGCAATTCAAAACTATTTCTCAACAGCATTTCTTTTGGATGGTTTACGGTACTGTTGTGAGTATCATTGTCTTCATAAGCATCAGGTAAAATAAGCGATGAAGGTGTAATGGTTAGCATTTGGTATCCCTTTTTTATTTTTAAATAACAAAATAGTTTTTTAAAGCTGGGTTAGTGTCGGTAAAAAAGCACCAAACCCAAATAGTTAATATTTTAATTACATATTAGTTGAATATTTCAACATTGCAATATGTTCTAAATATTATTTTTTATTATTATAGTTTTTTCTGTTTTTTTTTGTGGCGATATTAAAGTGCTTTGGGGTTTAAAAAATGCTTGGTATCAGAAAATTATTTAAAGATACAGTTCAAAAGCTCGACGTAAACCAGTAGGTACACCGTTTAATATTATGTGGATTTTGACAAATTTAGAGGGACAGAGATAAAAGAATTTATAACGCGGCCAGGTTTAATGTTGGTTAATTTTCCTGATTAAAGTGAGTAGTTCTGGACGTTAAATATTGGGTTATCACAATTTTGGGGGGGGCTTTAAATCATGGGCGGCTAACTATTAGTGTTAGTCGTGGTGCGAAGTGATATATACTTATCTTCCGTAGGGCGTTAATGAGTAAGCATTTTAGAGGTGACTTTTTTCTAAACGATTTGAAAGGTGGGGTCTATAAAAGGCAAAGTTTTTAGAAATAGCTATACTAAAAAAGTATTTACCATGAATAAATGCATTTTATCCTGTTATTAGAAAATTTAACCAGCAATAGTGAGGTGGAACATGCCAATTAAGATTGAATTAGATAATTTATTAGAAAAGTTGATATCAGAACGCGATGGAATAATTCTTAAGCTGCATCTCGCTTCTATGGATGCGAAAGAAGAGTTTGAAGAAGCAGAAAAAAAGTGGGATGCTCTAAAAATAAAAGCCGCCGAGATCGCAGATGATTCAAAAGAGACATCTGAAGAGTTAATAGCCAAGGTGAAAATAATCGGTGAAGAGCTTAAAGAGGCTTATGAGCGCATCAGTAAGCGCCTGGCTGATTAAGCTTTTTTCATTAAGTGTGGCTTATAAGCACTTTCGCTTTGTCGAAAATGGATTATGCCGAAACTATAATCGTTACGTTTCTTCGTTATTTTCTTAATTCCCAAGCGCCCACTTGGGGATTTTTTTAAAATTCAAAACCAACAAGTACGCGCTTATAATTCTCTGGTCGAACTAAATTTAATATCTGGCCAACGTTCTTCCGTCAGTTGTAGGTTTACTCTGCTATTGGCCAAATAAACCAGATACCCGCCGCCATCTTCTGCTAGATTTTCAAAGGCTTTGTTCTTAAATTCTTCAAGTTTGGCGGGTTTGTCAGAACTTACCCAGCGCACTGTTGAGATAGGTATGGCGTCATAAACGCATTCAACATTGTATTCACCTTTAAGACGGTAGGCAGTCACGTCAAATTGCAAAATACCAACTGCGCCCAGAATAAGGTCATTATTTTTTAACGGCTTAAATAACTGGGTTGCGCCTTCTTCGGTTAATTGTACCAAGCCTTTTTGCAGGGCTTTGGCTCTTAACGGATCTTTTAAAATTACCCGTCTAAATAATTCTGGAGCAAAGTAGGGAATGCCGCCATATTTAAGTATTTCGCCTTGGGTAAAGGTATCCCCCACTTGAATAGTGCCGTGATTATGCAAGCCAATGATGTCACCAGGATAGGCTTCTTCTACGCTTTTGCGGGAGTCAGCCTGAAAAGTGATGGCATTGCCAACCTGAATGTTTTTACCCAGACGGACATGGTTAACCTTCATGCCTTTATCAAATTTACCGGAACACACGCGTAAAAATGCAACACGGTCTCTATGAGACGGATCCATGTTTGCCTGAACTTTAAATACAAAGCCCGTAAACTTGTCTTCTTCGGGTAAAACCAATCGCTGTTCTGCTTTTCTGGGCCGGGGTGAGGGGGCATATTCTGCAAAGGCGTCCAGTAGTTCAATAATACCGAAGTTGTTAATGGCTGAACCAAAAAATACCGGTGTTAAACTACCCGCCAGATAATCTTCAAGATTAAACTCATGACTGGCGCCTTTGACCAAATCAATTTCATCTCGTAATTCTTCTGCCTGATATTTAAGCAGTTCATCTAACTTGGGATTATTTAATCCCTTGATGACTTCGGCTTCAGCAATTTTTCCGCCATGCTGTGCGCTGAATAAATGAATTTCATCTTTATAAAGATGATAAACCCCTTTGAAACGTTTGCCCATGCCGATAGGCCAGGTCATTGGGGCACATTTGATGTTTAATACATTTTCGACTTCATCCAGTAACTCAATCGGTTCGCGTCCTTCCCGATCCAATTTATTAATAAACGTAAGAATGGGCGTAGTGCGCAATCGACACACTTCCATTAAATTAATGGTTCGCGTTTCAACACCTTTGGCAACATCGATCACCATCAGCGCCGAATCCACTGCGGTTAACGTTCGATAAGTATCTTCCGAAAAGTCTTCATGGCCGGGGGTATCAAGCAGGTTAATAATGCAATCTTTATGCTCAAACTGCATGACTGAAGTCGTTACAGAAATTCCCCGCTCTTTTTCCATTTCCATCCAGTCAGAGGTCGCGTGACGTGCCGCTTTTCGGCCTTTTACCGATCCTGCAAGCTGAATGGCGCCACCGAACAGCAAGAGTTTTTCGGTAATGGTGGTTTTACCGGCATCAGGATGTGAAATGATAGCGAATGTACGGCGCCGTTGCAGTTCTGAATGTGTTTCTGACATGCTTTACTAGAGTTACCAAAATTTTTAATTATACCTTATTATTCAGGGTGATGTGTTTTCTATATTATGAAAGATTAAGTACCTAAAATTGTTGTTTGTAAACTAACTACTCAGTAGATCCCGGTTTTGATCATAGAGCACGGGTGTCGCTTCTCTTGTCCGTGCTTATTCGTTAAATCCGTGTCATCGGTGTTCTATTTTTTAAAGTAAGTAATTTGGACTGAACCAACAAAAAATAAAAAACAAAAATTTAGCAAGTAAGTGTCCCCATTAGAAATAAAGGTGATATTATAGTGAATCACTACTATAGTGAATCGCTATTATTGTGAGTTGAGTCAATTATTAGTCGGAATCAGTATTATGAAAAAAATAAAAAAATGGTTAGTCTTTTTACTTTTAGCGCTTGGATATTCGGTAGCTTATGCTCAAGATTTGATTCAAGAAAGTGCTCATCATTACATCAGAAGTACCGCTATCGTTAGTTCGTCTGTGCCCAATCAATACGATGACTTAGGTGTGGTCATTGCCGTCTGTTCGTTAATAATTGGCATTTATGTATTTTTTTGGTTTAGACAGAAAACCTAGTATATTTGGATAAAATACAATTTGGGCTGTCGCATTAAGTTATGGTCAATCACGACTCACTTTACTGAGTGTGGCGCTATAGATTGGGCGCTGAATTGATAGTTACAAGGTGTTTTTTCAAAGGGGGGATGCTTACGGAAAGTTAGGTGTGTTTTTGGTAAGCAATAGGATTTAATCGGTGTATAAAACAGCAGCAAAAAATTTCCAAAAACTGATGAAGTGTTTAGGGGAGGGCATTACAAAATACTTGGTTAAGCAGGCAAGTTTGAGATTAAACGCCAATAAATATTTTGAAGGGCAGGGAAGGGAGATTATAAGCCTTGTGGCTGGCGTTAAGGCTTGTATTATTTTTAGATAAAAAATTTACAATATCTGTTACAGGTGAAATCAATTTTTTATTTAAACTATTGATTAACTGCTTGAATTATTTGGGGTGAACGACGGGGCTCGAACCCGCGACAACC
>JBAXUR010000240.1:0-2599 GCA_037129595.1 Methylococcaceae bacterium
TACCATATTTCTAACGGTTACCATCAATCACAAACAGGACATTTACTATGGCAACGCCTACTTATTTGAACTCAACAGAGCAAAACTTACAATTTTTTTCATTGGCCCAAAAAAAATCGATACGGCATGAGCTGCTGGCTTGGAAAATTTCGGACAACGACCAACCAAGCCCGATTCTATTTCCAACGCCGGAATTGGGTTCAACTATCGTTTACCAAATGGGAAGCACCGAGCGCGTCGTAGACCTGCATACCGGCGTCGCATACCTAAATATGAACGTCGCTATCGAGTCGCAGTCATGAAAATCCAAAATGCATCATCTGACAGCCGCGATCCGCTTGGACGGGCAGTTTCAATGCGACCCAGCCCGGGTGATTTGCTCGCTAGCGTCCCCGATAGCGAAGCAAAACGACTTTTACAAAACTTTATTAGTATCAGGAGTGGCGTAAGCCTAACTGGGGCGCCAAAAGCCCATGAGCTTGCTAAAAATTCAGACTTGAACCCCGGCTCGCTGTTTCGGTATTTTGCCCAACGCAACGCGCTATCAAGCTCTGATTTGCCGACAATTATAGACCAGGTCGTTCAAAAACTGCCTGTGCAGGAACAGCAACCCCTCCACCGGAAGCTTGTGCGTTTTATCAAGGCCGTGGACTATAAGCCGCACGATTTATTGATTAGCCTCGATAATTTGAAAGTCTCGATTGTGGGTGAAGTTGGCGAAGTGCCACAAACGCCGCTCGAAGGCGAGATGGTCACCGGCTCGATTAAAAGTCACCGGGCGCGGATTGTTTTTAGCCGTCAAGCACTCTTGAGCGGTGTTGTGTCCCTCAACGATTTGCCCAAGCTTTTAATTGACGCCGGTTTTCGTAACGAGGCCGAAAGCGTTTATTCAATGCTGGAATCTAACCCCGCCTTGCCTGACCGTTTGCCGCTGTTTGACGAGGGCAACACGGCGCACGGCTCCAGTCTGGTTGACTTGTCCGCAGCACTAACGGTTTTTCGCAACCAAAAAACCACGGCGAACTCCAGTGAGTATACCTGTCTGGAGCCGCGATATTTTGTCGTGCCGCCGAGCCAAGAGATTCCTGCTTACAAGGAACTTTTTAGCTGTGGCTTGACCGATAAAATTGAAATACTCAGCACTGCTTTCGTGACAAACAGCTTTCTAATGGCTAACCCGGAGCAATGGCCGGTTTTAATCCGCCTGGCATTGACCGAAAATCCACACATTGAAACCAAGCCGGCCGGGTTTGATTCAGATGACGGGATTGCCGTTGATTTATTCAACGACTTTGAAATACTGCCATGTTCCCGACTTGGAATTGTTAAACTGGTGACGCCAGCATGATAACTTCATATTTTTCACACAATACGAAAGCAGAACTACAAGCTTTATTGACCGACGCTGAAACCCGATCAAGTAACAATAGCCAGCTGGTCGGTATGGATGAACTTATGGTTCGTATGCAAGATTTGGAAACGAAAACCATGCAGTTCAAAAAACAAGGCGGCGATCCTTGGATATTGCGTCGAGTTAGTGAACGCCTTGAAGCACTGTCGAGCCAGTTGGTAACAAGATGAAACTCAAGCGGAAACGCGATGTCCGTGCTTTGGTCGAAAAGGCGATCCTGATAGCCAGGATGCCAAACAGCACAGACAGCCCTGATGACTTGTTGGCAACTTACCATTTGCTTGAAACCCAAGCCGTCTCTTTTAAAACCGCAAAAATTGCAAATTTTGAAGTTTTACACGATATAAGCAAAAGATTAACGGTGTTATCGAGCCAGTTGGCAAGGCATTAATGAACTCAAATACGGCGTCCTCCTCGGGCGTCGGGTTAGTAACCGCGTTTTTTCCAAGTTTTGGCGGGAGTGAAAAAACTTGGTTTTTAATTCTGGAATTATTGGCACTCTACCAGTGTGCCGATATAGCGCTTGCCGGTTTGCGCTCCTCAAAAAACCGGCTTTAATTTCTGGAAATATTATCAAAGTAATAATTTTCAACACCTTGGTAATAATTGCTAATGAGAAAATGCACAAGGAAACAGGTGGGCGCATGTCCTAACCGGTCGCAACACATACGCCTCATAATCCTGAGCGGGGATGACTCACAGTTACAGCCACCTACGGTTTAGTAGGTCGGTCACCCCCTCAACGCCAAAACCGGATTCAGCGGCAGGCAAGTGTAGATTGAACTGATAAAAACAAGCAAGGTTTTCTGGCCGGAAAAACAGTGGTTTTTTGCCTGAAATAGATTGATTTGCCTATCAGCTCCCAAAAAAACCCCAAAAAAAGCACCCAAAACCCCAAGAAAAAGTAAAAAACCCCAAGCCTTTGGGGCCTCTTAAAGCCCCGCCATTCGTGGCCTGCAATGCCAAGACCCCAAAAACCCCACGTTTTCCACACTACATACACATATAGGTTTGTAAAACACAGACCTTTGATACCGAAAAAACCGAGTTTAGTATCCTGAATGTCCACTACCTACCCTAAAAAAGGGCGCTTTCTTACCCTCGGGGCGGAAGTCCAGGAAGTACCTTAAGCCTTGGCGTCTAATATTGTTTGGCATGAATCAACTTAACAAAGCACGCCAAGTTGTG
>JBAXUR010000241.1:0-2519 GCA_037129595.1 Methylococcaceae bacterium
CACGAAGACACGAAGACACGAAGACACGAAGACACGAAGACACGAAGACACGAAGAACACGAAGAACACGAAGATTTTACTTTGGTTTTTCTTCGTGAACTTCGTGGTGAATGAATATCTTTAAGACCCTTCGATTTGTCGGGTTACGCTGTCGCTAATCCGACCTGACTCCACGCTCAATAAAAATAGATCACTTATGGCAAAAATTCTAATTATTGGCTGCGGCTCAATAGGCACGCAACTGGCGCATGTTCTTTCGGCTAAAGGTCATCAGGTAACCGGATTAAAACGAAATCCACCGATAACAAATACCGGCAACGTTAATTACTTTACGGCGGATATAACATCAGTTGCAGAACTTAACGACTTACCCGGCGACTTTGATATTCTGTATTTTATTGTGTCCCCGGACGGACGTAATGAACAAAGTTATCGGGCTATTTACGAATCAGGATTGAATAATCTGCTCAATAAATTTTCGCAGGCGGGCTCTAATCCACAGTGGATTTTTGTGTCGTCAACCAGTGTTTATGGGCAATCGCAAGGCGAATGGGTAGATGAAGAATCCCTTGCGCAATCGGAAAACAGTACCAGTCAACTAATCAGGCAGGCAGAGCAAAAGCTGATGGATTTAGATGCTGATAATATTATCGTCCGTTTTTCCGGCATTTATGGCCCGGGTCGTGAGTATCTTTTAAGAATGGCCATGCAGTCACCGGCCATACAGAAAACCCCCGCTTATTTTACTAACCGTATTCATCAGCAGGATTGTGTGGGTGTGTTGGCATTTTTATTGGAACAACGCTTGGCGGGCAAGGCTTTAGCGTCCTGTTATTTAGCCAGTGATGATGATCCGGCACCGATGTGGGACGTTATGACCTGGCTGACGGAGCAGTTACAATGCCAACCCCCGACAGTTAAAAGTGTAGACAATGAAGCGGTTATGAATAAACGTTGCCACAATCAACGCTTAAAAGCCTTGGGTTATCAATTTCAGTATCCCGGCTTTAAAGACGGCTATCTTGAATTAATCAAATCATGAACCGCTAATATTAAGGCCTGATATATTAAGATTAAGTCTCGTATGTCTAACCGTAATCGGGTTTCCCCGGTAACGCACAAAAAATAAACATCCACCGCAGATTCGCAGATTAAATTTATCCTGTTTTAAATTGATAAGTACGCTGGGTTTTTTAAGCGATTTGATTTCAAGTTATAAAAGTCAGTTAAGAATACTCGTGTCTGAATAAAGGCTGGCTGTTGGTTATGTTGATGTTGCAGCATTTAACATGGATATTTTTATTTTTTATGGCAGTGTTAGTAAATTATTTATATACTATTTGCAACATAATCAAATGTTTCATAAATTATTGAAGTTGGACTTGATGATGACTATCGACTTAAAATCCCGAAGCTTTAGGCAAGCCCTATTTCTAATTTGCAGCTTAACCGGACTGCTGTTTTTTTCCGATACAATTTTGGCGCATGAGCGCTGGATTTTATCACCAGAACAAATTGATCATTGGAACTCCAGGCAGCGTCCGGATATTTTCTCTCAATTTTCACCCCTCAATCTGACCATGATTTCGGTGTTTTCAGTCTTCATCATTGGATGGGTATGGCTGGGCTTTACCGGAGCTCGTGAGTTATTTCCGGATTTGCAGGCAAAATTAGCGTCGTATGGTGATCATGTTCCCCGTATTTTACGGGTTTGTCTTGCGTGGATTTTATTATCATCGGCTTTAGGTGCTGAACCACGCTTTGGGATATTGCCGTTTACCGCACCCACATTTTTAGCACCGGATCTTGACCTAAGTCAGCTAGGCTCTGAGTGGGCTTGGTTACGTTGGGCTGAAGTTGTTTTAGGTCTGACTATTCTTTTTGGTATTTATGTACGATTATTTGCGTTTCTACTCATTATATTAAGTTGTTTGGGTGGTTATCTCTATGGCGAGTCCATACTTGCTTATGCGGGCGCTATAATCGGAGCCAGTATTTATCTAGTTCTGCAAGGCCCAGGCAGGCATTATTTGCCTTTGCCAACTCCGGTCTTATTTCATGGCATACAGGCTTGGCTTGCGGAACAGCCTCGGCAGCGTGCTCAAGCCATTATGCGTATTTTGACAGGTACAACATTATTGTACCTTGGGGTGTTTTTTAAAGTGATGCAGCCCAATCTTTCGATTGGTATTATTACTCACTACCAATTACCCATCCTGTCAGTCAATCCAGAGGCTTTTACACTGGTGATGGCGCTGGTTGAGGTAAGCGCCGGGATTTTGATGATAGCTGGCGTTTTATTGCGTCCTTTGTCATTGTTTTTAATATCGGCGTTTTCTATATTTGCCTTGTTGCTGCCTGAAACGCCGACAGAGCACATTCTTTTTTATGGGGTTGTTTTATCCTGCCTTATCAATTCTGCCGGCCATTTACGGCGGCCGATACCCAGAGATAAAGCCGCTCATATCGTGATTGTAGGGGGTGGGCTTGCTGCCCTACAAACCGCTATCAAAATTGAA
>JBAXUR010000242.1:0-2482 GCA_037129595.1 Methylococcaceae bacterium
ATTAAATTTAATGACACCACGATTAGAATCAGATCCTACTCTAATCAAAATTATGGAGCTAGAATCTTTATTGGTGTGGCATTCAATGCATATCCTTAAAAGTTTTCATCGACTATTGATTGATTTTTACTTTCATCAATCTCAACCCCGGCCTGTTCAGTTATATTTTTGGGTATGGTTTTCTTAATTTTGACGCCAAGATCAACAAAGCTGCTGGCTTGGCGGATTAAATTACCATTGCCCCGGGTTAACTTGTTCATAACACCATCGTAAGTCGTGTGGACGGTGCTTAGTTGTTTACCCAGTTTATCCAGATCTTCTACAAAACCGCGTATTTTGTCATAAACAATACCGGCTTTATCGGCTATGGCTCTGGCGTTTTCGTTCTGACGCTCATAGCGCCAGATATTTTCGATGGTGCGTAGCGTCGCCAGTAACGTAGTGGGAGTAACGACAATTATTTTATGCTCAAAGGCATCGGTAAATAAACGTTCATCGGCCTGAAACGCGGCGATAAAAGCCGCTTCTATTGGCATAAATAACAGTACAAAATCCAGCGTCCGCAAACCTTTCAGGCCGGAGTAATCTTTGGCACTCAGACCTTTAATATGTGTGCGCACGGCTTCAGTATGCTGTTTTAACGCCGCTACACGTTCTGCGTCATCGTCGGTTGAACAGTGCAGTTCATAAGCGACCAAGGACACTTTTGAATCAATGATAATATCTTTGTCTTCAGGTAAACGAACAATCACATCAGGCTTAAAGAGCTTGTTGTCTTCATCGCGAAACGCGCCCTGAGTTTCGTATTCTATGCCTTTTCGCAGCCCCGACTTTTCCAGAACGGTTTCCAATATCATCTCGCCCCAATTACCTTGGGTTTTTTTATCGCCTTTTAACGCACGGGTCAGGTTAAGCGCTTCCTGATTCATTTGCGCGGTATCACGCCGTAGCGAAATAATTTCTTCGCGCAGGGAGCTGCGGTCTTTGTTTTCGTTGTCGTAGACCGTTTCTATGCGTTGTTTAAATTCACCCAACTGTTCGCGCAACGGCCTGACAATATGATCCAGACTGGTTTTATTGTGCTCGGTAAATTGGCGGTTACGTTCATCGAAAATTTTACCGGCCAGGTTCTCAAACTGGTTATTAAGTCGAATCTCTGCATCTTTTAACAGATTCAATTTTTCTTCCGCGTTTTTTACCTGCTCGGACATGCGCGTTTGCAATTCGGCATTTTTGGTTTTGGACTCTACATAAAGTTGTTGCAACTGCCTGAATTCAGAGTCCTTATTTTGAAACTGCTTGAGCTTTTCATCGGATACGGCAAGGTCGGTTAAGAGTTTGGCAATAGCGGCTTTGTCCTGGCCATTGAGCAGGCGCATTAATAATGCACCTGCCAACAAACCACACAAACCAACCAGCAGGGGAGACAGGTTGTTTATAAAATCCATTTTCCAACCGGCTTATAAATGCTTAAAGATGGCTTCAGCACTATCCAGGGTTTCTTCCAGATCGTTATCAGTATGCGCCGCTGAAACAAAACCGGCTTCAAACGCCGACGGTGCCAGATAAACACCGGCCTCCAGCATGGCATGAAAAAAGCGTTTAAATAAAACCTGATCACAGTGCATAACCTGGGTAAAGCTCGTCACTTGCGGTTCTGCGCTAAAAAACAAGCCAAACATACCGCCTACATGATTGGTGGTCAAAGCAATGCCGGCTTGATGAGCACGCTCTTTTAAGCCGGTGGTCAGTTTTTCGGTTTTTGCAGTCAAGGCTTCATAAAATCCGAGTTGGGCGATTAATTCCAGTGTTTTTAGTCCGGCCGCCATGGCAACAGGATTGCCGGACAAAGTACCTGCCTGATAAACCGGCCCAAGCGGGGCAAGATGTTCCATAATTTTACGTTGTCCACCAAAAGCACCGACCGGCATACCGCCGCCAATGATTTTACCCAACGTGGTTAAATCGGGTTTGATGCCATAAACCCCTTGCGCACCTTGTAGACCGACCCTAAATCCGGTCATCACTTCATCAAAAATCAGGACACTGCCGTAGTCGTCGCAGACTTGACGCAGCGTTTTCAGAAAACCGGGTGTCGGCGGAATGCAGTTCATATTGCCGGCAACGGGCTCAACAATGATACAGGCGATTTGTTCACCTATTTCGGCAAACAAGGCGTTAACCGACTCGCTATCGTTATAGGTTAAGGTCAGTGTGTCGGAGGCAACCGAGGCAGGTACACCCGGTGAACTGGGCACGCCGAAAGTTAAGGCGCCTGAGCCGGCCTTAACCAATAAGGAATCGGAATGGCCGTGATAACAACCTTCAAATTTAACGATTTTATCACGGGCCGTATAACCTCTGGCTAAACGAATGGCGCTCATGGTGGCTTCAGTACCGGAACTAACCATTCTGACCAGCTCAATAGAGGGCATCAACTCACAAACCCGCTGCGCCATGAGTGTTTCAATTTCTGTCGGTG
>JBAXUR010000243.1:0-2469 GCA_037129595.1 Methylococcaceae bacterium
ATCAATTTAAGTCAGTTGATGCCATGTTGACTAATTTCCATCTTCCCGAGTCTACTTTGTTGATGCTGGTTTCAGCATTTGCAGGTTACGCTTCTATAATGAACGCCTACAGCCATGCGATTGATGAGTCTTACCGATTCTTTAGTTACGGCGACGCGATGTTTTTGAGTTAATGCTTTGGAAGATAAGATTCATCAATACATGAAACATTAACAAAC
This sequence comes from Methylococcaceae bacterium, assembly GCA_037129595.1. Lineage (GTDB taxonomy): Bacteria > Pseudomonadota > Gammaproteobacteria > Methylococcales > Methylomonadaceae > Methylobacter_C. The sequence goes on from JBAXUR010000243.1 coordinate 219, forward strand.
GAGTGATAAACTGGTTTTAACCGAACAATGCTTAATTAAGCTTAACAATCCACTGATAGCTGCTACCGAATGGCTAATACTCAAATTTTTTCCCCTACTGTTCCTCAATCAAAAGACCAAGCTGTTATTTGGACAGGTTTAACCGGTTGCGGTGATTCTCTGGCGCTGGCTTCTGCCATTAAAAATGAAAATCGTCTGTTTGTGATTGTTACGCCTGATAATCAAACGGCCTTGCGTCTTGAACATGAGTTGGCGTTTTTTTTGCTGGGTGAGTATCCGATTTTACAGTTTCCCGATTGGGAAACTTTGCCTTACGACGTTTTTTCACCGTTACCGGAAATTATTTCCGAGCGTTTAAAAACGCTGGCTTTATTGCCACAGGTAAAGCGGGGCGCTCTGGTGGTTTCGGTGACCACGTTAATGCATCGACTGGCACCGAGAGAACATGTTTTAGCCAATAGTTTTTCTATTAAAGTGGGCGATGATTTTAATCTGGAGCTGAATAGGCTCAAGCTGGAAAGCGTCGGTTATCAATGCGTGTCACAAGTTTATCAACATGCCGAATTTGCGGTTAGAGGTGCGATTGTTGATTTGTTTCCGATGGGTAGCAAATTACCTTTTCGCATTGAATTATTTGATGAAGAAATTGAATCGATTCGTACGTTTGATCCTGAAACCCAACGGTCACTGGAAAAAATTAACCAGATTCAGTTATTCCCCGCACGGGAATTTCCGCTTACGGACGAGTCTATCAAACATTTTCGTCAGGCCTTTAGGGACACTTTTCCGGAAGTGTCACCCAAAAATACCTTGTATGTAGATGTCAGCAAGGGCATTACGCCCAACGGGATTGAATACTATCTGCCGTTGTTTGTAGAGCAAACGGCAACCTTGTTTGATTATTTGCCGTCAACAGCGGTTTTGGTGGTGTCAGAAACATTCGACTCCACCGCACAGGCTTTTTACGCCGAAGCCGATGAGCGTTTTCAGCAACGTAAATATGATATTGAAAGGCCTATATTAAAGCCTGAACAGCTGTTTTTATCGGCTGAGGAATTGGCCCAAAGCACGGCGGTATTCTCGCGTATTACGCTGGGTAATAAAGAGACGGCCGATAGTATCGCTTTTACTTGTCATCCGTTGCCTAATCTAACGCTGGATGCCAAGCTCAGTGAACCTGCCAAGGCTTTACAGCAATTTATTAACGAATTTTCCGGAAAAATTTTATTTGTTGCCGAATCGGCAGGGCGACGGGAAGGCCTGATTGACAAGTTAAGAGCGTATAAAATCAGCGTTAAACAGGTCGATAGCTGGCAGGCATTTTTACAGTCCGACGTGTCGCCGTGTATGCTGGTTGCTCCGATGGAATACGGTTTATGGCTGGAGTCTGAGCAAAATAAATCGCCCGCTATTGCCATTATCACGGAAAGTCTGCTGTCCGGTGAAAAAGTGTTGCAGCGGCGCAGACGTCGTCAATCCGGGGCGCGTGAACTGGAAAATATTGTCAATAATCTGAATGAGTTGACGATAGGCGCACCGGTAGTGCATCAAGAGCATGGCGTAGGTCGATATTTGGGCTTGCAAACCCTTGAAGTAGGGGGCATTAAGGCAGAATTTTTGACGCTGGAATACGCCCAGAACGACAAACTTTATGTGCCTGTTTCATCCTTACATGTGATTGGTCGCTATACGGGCATGAGTCCGGAAAATGCACCGTTGCATAAGTTGGGTGGCGATCAGTGGGGAAAACTCAAGAAAAAAGCGATTGCACGCATTCGGGATGTTGCCGCCGAATTATTGGAAATTCATGCCAAAAGAGCGCTTAAGAAAGGCCATGCTTTTGTTATTGAAGATGCAGATTATCAAGCTTTTGCCGAGGCCTTTCCTTTTGAAGAAACCCCGGATCAGCAGTCTGCGATTGAAACCATACTGGAAGATATGGCCAGTCCGCAGCCTATGGATCGGGTCATTTGCGGCGATGTGGGTTTTGGTAAAACCGAAGTGTCCATGCGGGCGGCATTTATTGCCGTACAAAGTGGCAAACAAGTGGCGGTTTTGGTGCCGACAACCTTACTGGCACAGCAGCATTATCAAAATTTCCGTGATCGGTTTGCCGATTGGCCGTTTCGTGTTGAAGTCATGTCGCGATTTGTTGCCCCCAAACAGCTAAAAAAGATTACCGAAGACTTGGCTGAAGGCAAGGTTGATATTGTTATTGGCACGCATACTTTATTGTCCAATGAGCTTAAAT
>JBAXUR010000244.1:0-2423 GCA_037129595.1 Methylococcaceae bacterium
TCGTTGCTTAACATAAAGCCCGTTGCCGCTGCTGCCCAGCCTGAATAACTGTTGAGCATGGAGATAACCACCGGCATATCCGCACCACCAATCGCCATGACCATGTGGACGCCAAAAATCAAGGCAATAGCGGTCATAATAGCCAACGGAATGAGCGCATTACCACCGAGTTCAACTTGTTGTAAAAACACCGAACCCAGGATGAGTGTTGCAATCAACAGGCATAAATTAAACCAGTGGCGGCCAGGTAATAATAGCGGTTTGCCGCTGATTTTTTCGCTGAGCTTGCCAAAGGCAATCACTGAACCCGAAAAAGTAACGGCACCAATGAGAATGCCAATATAAATTTCCAGTTCGTGGATGGTTTTCTCCACACCGCCGATGGTAATGGTGCTATCCATAAAATTGGCATAACCGACCAACACCGCCGCCATACCGACCAAGCTGTGCATAATGGCAACCAGTTCCGGCATTTGCGTCATTTCAACTTTTAACGCCGCTCTGGCACCGATACTTCCGCCGATTAATAAAGCCACGATTAAAATGCCGTAAACCGTGAATGATCCGCTTAATGCCGTACCGAAAACGGTAATTTCCAGCGCTGATTTGCCGGAAACCGATCCCCCTAATATGGTAGCGACAATGGCAATCGCCATACCTAACATGCCGAAATAATTGCCTTTTCGTGAAGACTCCTGATTGCTTAAACCGCTCAGGCTAAGAATGAACAGAATGGCGGCAACGATGTAAGACATCGTAACTAAACTGTGGGACATGGTGATCTCCTGTTATTTTCTGAACATTTCCAACATACGGCGGGTAACTAAAAAGCCACCGACAATATTGATAGAGGCTAAAAGTATGGCCACGCCCGCAAGGATCGTGACGGTGGAGTTGGTGGTGGAGATCTGCACTAATGCGCCAATAACGATAATGCTGCTAATGGCATTGGTGACGCTCATTAACGGGGTGTGCAGTGAATGCGAGACATTCCAGATCACTTGATAGCCCACAAAACAGGCCAGCACAAAGACGGTAAAATGCGCCATGAATGATTCAGGCGCGACAGCGCCCAGGCTAAATAAAATCAGCCCGGCAATCATTGCCGGCAGTAGTTGTTTAACCGCTGGGGGAATAAACGATTTTTTTTGTTGCGCTACTACTGACTGATAAGCCGGTGCTTCGGTTTGCGGAGCCGCTGCGGCAGATAGCTTCGGTGCGGGTGGCGGCCAAGTGATATTGCCTTCTTTTATCACGGTAGTGCCGCGTATCACCTCATCATCCATATTAACATTGATGACGCCATTTTTTTCAGGAGTCAGTTCGGTTAATAAATGCCGCAGGTTGGTTGCATAGAGTTGGCTGGACTGGTTGGCCAAGCGACTGGGTAAGTTGGTATAACCAATCAACGTGACATCATGCTTGACGACGACTTGGTCTTTTTCAGTCAGCTCGCAATTACCGCCTTGTTCAGCTGCCAAATCCACAATCACACTGCCCGGTTTCATTGACTCAACCATCGCGGCGGTGATAAGTTTTGGCGCGGGTCGTCCGGGAATAAGCGCAGTGGTGACAATAATGTCGACTTCTTTTGCTTGCTCGGCAAATAATGCCATCTCGGCATCAATGAATTCTTTGGACATGGTTTTTGCATAACCACCCGTTCCTCCGCCTTCTTCCTTAAAATCCAACATCAAAAATTCAGCGTCCATGCTTTCTATTTGCTCTTTTACTTCGGGTCTGGTGTCAAATGATCGGACAATTGCCCCCATGCCTTTTGCCGTGCCAATAGCGGCAAGACCAGCAACGCCGGCACCAATGACCAATACTTTTGCGGGCGGTATTTTACCGGCTGCAGTAATTTGGCCGGTAAAAAAACGCCCAAAATATTGTGCGGCTTCAACGATGGCGCGGTAACCGGCAATATTAGCCATGGAGCTTAACGCATCCAGTTTTTGCGCTCGGGACATGCGGGGTACACTGTCCATGGCCAGCACGGTAACGTGTCTAGCCGCCAGTTTTTGCATTAACGCTTCATTTTGTGCCGGCCAGATAAAGCTGATTAAACAGGCGCCTGAAGATAGCAGGTCGGTTTCTTCCAGTGCCAGTTTAACATTGTGCTCGGGAGCACGCACTTTCATGATGATATCCGATTGCTTCCAAAGCGTTTTGGTATCCGTTACGATTTCAACACCGGCCTCCTTGTAGGCCTCATCAGAAATATTGGCACCGAGACCCGCACCGCTTTCAACGCTAACGGAAAATCCCAGCTTCATAATTTGTGCGGCAGCCTCTGGCGTAGTGGCAACACGCATTTCACCTTGGTGAATTTCTTTAGGTATACCAATCTTCATACAGTCTCCTGTGGGTGTGATTTAGGGCATAATAAGCAAGAAGGTTTTGGTGAGAGCTAAAACCCAAGT
>JBAXUR010000245.1:0-2399 GCA_037129595.1 Methylococcaceae bacterium
TTTGCGCAGCATGTTGGATACGCCATAAATGGCATTGGTAGGCTCACCCAGAGGATTGGTTAAGGGTGGAATCGCGTGATAAGCGCGAAACAAAAAGGAAGAGCCGTCAACCAGAATCAGGCGTTTTTGTGTTTGTTGTGGCATAAGATTTAAGGTGCAAGGTTAAAGGAGATAGGTACAAGGCTAAAGGCCTAAAACCGGATGGGCTATTTTAACCCGTTCGTCGGGTTTCCTGTAGGGATGAAAGTGCAGGCCTCAGTCTGATGCCCGCACCTCTTCAAGTTTTACGCCTGACTTCCGTTATATTGGGTACACAATTTATTTTACTAAGCACCTGACTTAGTTGATCGGTATTTTCTATTTGAATGGTCAAATTTAACGTGGCAGAAAAATCCGGATGGGTATCCAGTGCCGCACTAAAGATATGAATCTTCGATTGCGCCAATAGTTGCGAAACATTATTGAGCAAATTCTGGGCATTAAAAGCCTGAATCACAATAGGCACAGCATGGCTGGCCTTTTTCGCGCCCCATTCAACCGGAATCAGTTGCGCCTGTTTTTCAATGCTTAGCTGCGTGACGTTTTTACAATGGACGTGGTGAACGGTAATGCCATGATGGTGGGAAATATAACCAATAATGTCATCACCCAATACCGGTGAACAACAGTGGGCAAACGAGGTTTGCACATTATCAATACCGGCAACCGAAACCACTGATTTTGTCGAAAGTTTTTTCGGCGGAACATTAATGGGCAAGTCTTCCAGTTCGGGTATTTTTAAATAACCGGCCAGTTGACGGCTGTTAATATCACTACGACCAATGGCCTCCAGCAACGCATCGGTATTGGGTTGCTTAAAATAGCTCAGCATATCGACCATGTTCAGCGCCTTTATTCCCAAGTGCTTGCTTTCCCTGTCCAGAATGGCTCTACCCCGTGCTATATTTTCCGTTTGTTGCTGATTTCTAAACCAGCTTTTTACCCGGCTAATAGCCCGCGATGATTTTAAATAACCCAGATTCGGATCTATCCAATTATGATTGGGCGCACTCTCTTTAGCGGTTAAAATTTCTACTTGTTCGCCGGACTTTAAGGTGTAGGTCAGCGGCACAATACGACCGTTTATTTTTGCGCCACGGCAACGGTGGCCTATTTCACTATGAACAGCATAAGCAAAATCCAGCGGTGTAGAACCTTTTACCAGATCAATCAATTTACCGGCGGGCGTTAACACATAAACCCGGTCGTTAAATAACTCACTGCGAAAATCATCGCTCAAGGTCTCATCGCCGTGCTTTTCTTCCAGCAACTTGCGTAAAGTGGCAACGCTTTTTTCCATTGCAGCCGTTTGTTTGCCACCCTCTTTATAGGCCCAGTGCGCGGCAACGCCAAGCTCTGCATAATCATGCATCTCCTGAGTCCTGATTTGCACCTCAATACGATTGCCTTGCGGGTCTAAAATAACGGTATGCAGCGATTGATAGCCATTTTCTTTGGGGTTGGCAATATAATCATCAAATTCTTTGGGAATGTATTGCCATAAACTATGAACAACGCCCAGTACCGTGTAGCAATGGGTCACATTATCGACAATCACGCGCACGGCTAACAGGTCATACAACTGGTCAATGCCCAGTTGTTTCTTCTGCATTTTTTTCCAAATGCTGTAAATATGCTTGGGGCGGCCATAACAGGTACTGGGAATATTTTCTTCGGCGAGGTGTTTTTGTAACAGTTCAGTAAAACCATTAATACAGTTTTCCCGTTGCACCCGATTATTGGCAAGGGACTTGGCAATCTGGCGATACGCTTGCGGCTCTAAATACCGGAAAGCCAAATCCTCAAGCTCCCATTTAAACTGATGAATACCTAAGCGGTTGGCAATAGGCGCATAGATATCCAGCGTTTCCCTGGATATAAAAAGACGCATCTCATACGATTCTTTCGGTAAATTCCGTAACCGGTGAATCCGGTAAGCCAGCTTGATTAATACCGCCCGGACATCCTGCGTCATGGACAAAAGCATGCGCCGTAACGTTTCCGCTTCACTGGGCTTTTTTGCCATTTCCAGCGAATAAACAGTCAATTTATTCAACCAGTTGACATCGTTTACCAATGCCGCAACCGTTTCGCCAAACTGTTCTTTAAGGTCAGGCGGCGGCTTTAACTGCGACAAACGGGAATCACTTAAAATGGCCGCCAGCAGGGTTTTAAAATCGACATTGTAATCCCTTAAAATGGTAGCCACCTCAACACCTGAGGGGCGATGATAATGGGGATCTTCAGGAATACGCGAGACAATCGCCAACGCACGATCTATTTGTTCGTTATCGGCATCAGATAGGTTACTAAAAAGCTGTTTATATGGATCAATGTTTTTTTGCATGAAAATATTGTAG
>JBAXUR010000246.1:0-2368 GCA_037129595.1 Methylococcaceae bacterium
AATTAAAGCACGTCTTACGCGCCAAAGCGGTTTTATGTCCGGGCTTAAAAATCACTTTAAAAATTGAGCAAAGCGACGAAGATTACGTCTGGTGTTACCAGAATGGTCTTAAAGAATATTTGCTGGATCGGATTGGTGATATTGAATTTTGCCCGGAACAGCCGTTTATGGGTAACATGGCGGCAAATCATGAGGCCGTGGAATGGGGTATTGTTTGGGCGCTGGAAAATCCGGGTGAAGTACTTAACGAAAGTTACGTTAATCTGGTGCCGACAGCACAAGGCGGAACCCATGTTAACGGCTTACGTGCAGGGTTAACCGAAGCCATGCGTGAGTTTTGCAATATACGCAATATACTGCCGCGTGGCGTTAAGGTAGCGCCTGAAGATGTGTGGGAAAACTGCCATTTTGTTTTGTCCGTTAAATTGGAAGACCCGCAGTTTTCCGGTCAAACCAAAGAACGCCTGAGTTCACGTGAATGCGTGGCGTTTGTCTCGGGTGTTGCAAAAGACAGCTTTAGTCTGTGGTTAAATCAGAACCCGGCGGAAGGCGAAAAAATAGCAGAAATTATTATTTCCAGTGCCCAAAAAAGGCTGCGTTCCAATAAAAAAATCATCCGTAAAAGAATCACCTCAGGGCCTGCTTTGCCGGGTAAATTGGCGGACTGTTCGGCACAGGACATCGCCAGAACGGAACTGTTTCTGGTAGAAGGTGACTCGGCAGGTGGTTCAGCCAAGCAAGCCCGCGAACGGGATTTTCAGGCCATTATGCCGTTGCGCGGCAAGATTTTAAATACCTGGGAAGTGGAGTCCAGTCAGGTTATGGCGTCTCAGGAAGTGCATGATATTGCCGTCGCTTTGGGTGTAGAGCCCGGATCCAGTGATTTGCAAAACCTGCGCTACGGAAAAGTCTGTATTTTGGCGGATGCCGATTCTGATGGTAACCATATTGCGACTTTAATTTGTGCGTTATTTTATCAACATTTTAATGCGCTGGTCAGGGAAGGGCATGTGTTTGTCGCCATGCCGCCCTTGTATCGGATTGATGTGGGTAAACGGGTTTTTTATGCGCTGGATGAATCCGAACGTCAAGGTGTTTTGGATAGAATTAAAGCTGAAAAGCTAAAAGGGCAGATTAATGTGCAGCGTTTTAAAGGCTTGGGTGAAATGAATCCCGGTCAGCTTCGGGAAACCACCATGAACCCCGATACGCGGAGGTTGGTGCAACTAACCATCACTGAAAACGACGATACCAGCGGACAACTGGATTTGTTACTGGCCAAAAAACGCTCACAAGACCGGAAAGTATGGCTGGAAACCAAAGGAAATTTGGCTGATATAGCGTAACGGGTTACCCCTCTTTGTAAATGAGGGGTAGGGGGGGCATGCTATCTGGGTAATTTGCTGTTTTTAGGATCAATCATGCAGCAATATAAAATCCGATCCATATGAAAGAACAAGAAGGGGTTATCAAGTATCAATTAGCGCATACGCAAAAACCCCTGAGTGAAACTTTTTCATTCAGGGAAATCAATGCGTGGCGTACGCTTGTTTTTCGTCTGGGTCTTATTGGGCAAGATCCCGAAAGATATGAAAATCTCGGTTTTGGTAATATCAGCCAGCGGCTTAATACTCAAAGCGGTCAATTTATTGTTAGTGGCACACAAACGGGGCATCTTGAACAATTAAGTCCGGAACATTATTGCCTAGTTGTTGCCGCTGACCCCCAAAAAAATCAACTTCAATCATGCGGCTTACGTAAACCTTCTTCTGAATCGCTGACGCATGCAAGCCTTTATGCCCAAAATATCAACATACAAGCGGTGATTCATGTGCATAGTCCAGAAATATGGCGTAATACGGCAACGCTTAATTTACCCCATGTTTCCGCAGATATTCCTTACGGAACGGTTGCCATGGCACAAGCAGTTGAGCAGTTATTTCAATCAGGCAACTTACAACAGACCGGGGTATTTACTATGCTGGGTCATGAAGACGGTGTGGTTTCTTTTGGCAGTACTATGCAGGCCGCCGCGTGGGAATTGATGAAGTGTTTAGTACTGGCTATTGGCATTGAGCAGCAATAATTTAAAGAATTTATAAAATAGTTCACCACGAAGACACGAAGGGCACGAAGAGAAATAATTCTGATGCTTGTCGGGGCTTTGCTTTTCCCCACGAAGCGGATATCTTTACATTTAAAGGATTTGTGAATCTGTGGCAACTTTGTAGGGGTGTTTTTTACGGGTTACCCAAGTTCAAGCCATTTTTCATATATTGCAGTTAGTTTATGGTTTGTAAAGTACCCTTTAAAATATTTATTGACTACTAAATACAGCATTGAGAAAACATTGATTTTGTGGTGTAAT
>JBAXUR010000247.1:0-2361 GCA_037129595.1 Methylococcaceae bacterium
AACAGCCGACGCCACAGTAGGCACAGGTAGTAATAATAGCGTGTTCGGGCTGGCCATGGTCAATCACCGATTTTTCCATTAAAGTCGCTGTTGGGCAGGCCTGTACGCAGGCACCACAAGAGACGCATTCGGAATCCATGAAAGCTTCATTTTGGCTGGGCGATACTTTGGAGTCAAAGCCACGACCATCAATGGTTAAGGCGAAGGTGCCTTGGGTTTCTTCGCAGGCTCTAACGCAACGAGAGCAGACAATACATTTGCTGGGGTCAAAGCTGAAATAAGGATTGCTTTCGTCTTTGACGGCATCAAGATGAGTTTCAATCGGGTTGTAACGGACTTCACGTAAACCTACCGCGCCGGCCATATCTTGCAGTTCGCAATCGCCGTTGGCTGAGCAGGTCAGGCAGTCCAGAGGATGATCGGAAATGTATAATTCCATGACGCCACGGCGAACTTCAGCCAGTTTTTGGTTTTGGGTAACTACTTTTAAGCCTTCTGCGGCTGGCGTGGTGCAAGAGGCCGGCATACCGCGACCGCCTTCAATTTGTACAACGCAAAGCCGACACGAGCCAAAGGGCTCAATACTGTCGGTAGCGCATAATTTAGGGATGTCGATGCCGATACTGGCAGCGGCCCGCATAATGGACGTACCTTCGGGAACAGTGACTTTAAAACCGTCAATTTCCAGGGTAACCAATTGGCTTGCAGTACTGGCAGGTGTGCCAAAATCTTGTTCTTTATTCATGCTCATGATTGATTCCTTGTGTCGTTATCAGGCTACGTTTGCTTTTTCATCAATCCCGAAGTCTTTCGGGAAATGATTTAAAGCACTCAGTACAGGGTAGGGAGTCATACCGCCTAATGCACAAAGCGAGCCGTTAAGTAAGGTGTTGCAAAGATCACGTAACAGAGGTATGTTTTTGCCAAGCTCTTGGCCTGCGATAATGTTGTCTATCACTTCATAACCACGGGTAGAGCCAATGCGGCAGGGTGTGCATTTACCGCAAGATTCAATAGCGCAAAATTCCATATTATAGCGGGCCATTTGTGCCATGTCGGCCGTGTCATCAAAAACCACTACGCCGCCATGACCCAATACTGTCCAGTTTGCAGCGAAAGCTTCATAATCCAGTGGGGTGTCAAATTGCGATTCAGGCAAATAAGCGCCTAAAGGGCCACCGACTTGAACGGCTTTTATGGGGCGTCCTGATGCTGAACCGCCACCAAAATCATAGATTAGTTCACGTAAGGTCATGCCAAAAGCCAGCTCAACCAAGCCGGCGTGTTTAATATTACCCGCCAGTTGCAGAGGCAACGTGCCGCGCGAGCGCCCCATGCCAAAGTCACGGTAATAATCACCGCCTTTATCCAGAATGATCGGTACGGATGCCAAGGAAATGACGTTATTTACCACGGTGGGTTTGCCAAACAATCCGCTGATGGCAGGCAGGGGTGGTTTAAACCGCACCAGTCCACGTTTGCCTTCCAGGCTTTCCATTAAAGAAGTTTCTTCGCCACAGATATAAGCGCCAGCGCCCAAACGAACTTCAAGATGAAAGGTTTTGCCGCTACCTTGGATGTTATCGCCCAGGTAACCTGCTTGATACGCTTTTTCAATAGCAGTATTTAAGGCTTTGTGAGCGTGAGGATATTCTACCCGTAAGTAGATATAGCCTTGGTTAGCGCCAACGGCTATGCCAGCGATAGTCATGCCTTCAATTAAGACAAACGGGTCGCCTTCCATGACCATGCGGTCAGAAAAAGTACCGGAATCGCCTTCGTCAGCATTACAGATAATGTATTTTTGTTCTGATGGTGTTCCCAGTACGGTATTCCATTTAATACCCGTAGGGAAAGCCGCGCCACCGCGACCCCGTAAACCGGAATCGGTCACGGTTTTAACAATATCGGCCTGTGACTGGTTTAAGGCATTGCTTAAACCGCGATAGCCGTCATTATTGAGGTAATCGTCCAGGCTGACAGGATCTGTTATACCAATGCGGGCAAAGGTTAGCCGTTGTTGTTTTTTTAGGTAATCAAGTTCTTCTGTTAGGCCTAAAAGCAGGGGATGGGCGCCGCCCTGAAAAAAGTTGGCGTCAAACAGGCTGGCTACATCACTTACCTGAACAGGGCCGTAAGCCAGACGACCGGCTTCTGTGAGCACTTCAACCAGTGGTTCCAGCCAGAATAGGCCTCGTGAACCGTTACGGATTAACTGAATATCAAGACTGCGCTTTTCAGCTTCTTTGGCTATAGCTGCAGCGACACGGTCAGCACCTAGTGAAATGGCACTGGAATCGCAGGGAACAAAAATAGTGATACTCATGCCAATGCCTCTGTTTCGTTGATGGTCGTGTCAAA
>JBAXUR010000248.1:0-2316 GCA_037129595.1 Methylococcaceae bacterium
GTTGGCTTCTTTTTTAAACTATCTACAACCCAAGACGGGATTTATACACCTAAAATATGGCCTGCATCTTACCACTAACAGGCAAAACTACAGTCTCAATTTAAAGATATTCAATCCTAAACAGCTTCAACTTCTTCTTTAAAAGCCCTGATTTCCCTCGATGGTCCCAGCACAACCAGAACATCGCCGGCATTAAGGGTATATTCTTTTTCGCCTATGACAAAATGCAATGCTTCACCGGACTCTTTATCCACTACACCGATAAGAATCAAGTTATGTTCTTTATCCAACCTTAATTCGCTGGTTCTGGTGTTTTCAAGATAAGACCCGTCAGGAATTTCTATTTGCGCGATATGTAAATCATGCCGACCAAAGACAGCAGCATCCAAGATATTGGTAATATCCGGTTTGGCCAGCATGTCATGGGTTTTTCTGCCACAAATCTCATAAGGATCTATGATCTTGTTGGCTCCTGCCGCCAATAGTTTTTCTGCGGACTCGGGATCGTCAACAATAGCAACAATAGTAATCGTTTTATCAATGGCTCGCGCTGAAATGGTTAAAAATACATTATCAGAATCTTTCGGATAAAAGCAAAAAATTATATCAATATAAGTGCCAATACCAATTGATTTAAGCGCCTCATCATTACGAAAATCAATAATTTTGGTTTCAAAACCTTTCTCTGCAACCACATCCGCCTCAGACTCGTCTTTAGCTATAAAAACGAGGCTGTATTGATCTTCATTTAACCGGCTCATCACTTCTAACGACATGATACTGTAGCCAAATACGGCAATTCGTTTCACCCTTTTCGCCCGTTTTTTACCCGACTTTTATCAATCTGATCCCGAAAATAATCAATCCCGATCTCTCTGCCCAACACGACCAGTAAGTCACCCTCCCGCAATACAAAGTAGGCTTCGGGATTAAAATAGAAATGCTCGTTTTTTAACTTATAGCTGTTCTTATGTTTTCTATGCACTGGATTTGCGCTTATCACACCAACCAGCATTAATTTTCTGCGGTTAAAATCAACTTTTGAAATAGTCATTCCCTCAATAATAGAGCCTGAATGCACGCACAAGGTTTCCATGATGAATTGCTTTTCTTCACGGATAATACCCAAAATAGCCTCAAAAGCAACCGGCTGACCAATATATTCGGCAACCACCATCGCGGCTATTTCAAAAGGCTGGATCACATTATCAGCCCCAGCCTGATAAAGTTTTTTCACATTATCCTGCTTATTGGCACGGGAAATAATCCGAATCGTCGGGTTTAAATATCGACTGGTCAGGGTAATATAGACATTAACCACATCATCACCGGTCGTACACAAAACAGCCTCCGCTCTATTTTTAATACCAGCATTGATTAGCACTTCATTTTTACTGGCATCTGCATGAATAACCAGATAGCCCAGTCGCCTTGCTTTTGAGGCGTTGACTTCTTTAGTATCAATAATTACAAAATGTTGCTGGTGCTTTTCAAGCTGCATGGCGATATGCAGCCCGACACGACCGAATCCACAAATGATGACAAAACTTGGGTAGCGCTTTAGTTCAGCGAAGGTTCTGTTTTCTCGCAAATCTTGCATTTTGTCACCAAATGCAGAAACAATAATGGAGATAAAAAAAGATAAAACACCCAGCCCCGTCAAAATCAATGCCATAGCGACCAGTCGACCACCGGTTGTTTGTGGCGCTATATCGCCATATCCGACAGATGAAACGGTCACTATCGACCAATAAGCAGCATCGAACAAGTTACCCACTTGCTGGGTATTGGTTGGGTGTTCAAATAAATAAATGCCGGAGCTGCCGATAAATACCAGAAACCCAAGAAAAATTGACAAGTTATAAAGCTCAAAGCGCTTACTATTTAAAACTTCAACAAATAATTTTAAGCTTGTGAAATATCTTAATAACTTAAACAATCGAAATATAAGCAATACTCTCAGTATGCTTAAGGGTCGATAACTAGGCAAAATAGCCAGTAAATCAATGACAGCCAACGGGGTAAAAATATACTCGATTTTCTTGGCAAAAATCATCCGAATTACCTTGCCCACTCGAAAAGGGCTATTTAAATACTGGGCCTTTTCGTAATGCTCCAGAATAATTGGATGGCTATCATTATAAAGCCAGCCACGCAGAACATATTCAATAATAAATAAAAAAATGATAATCTGCTCAAACAGCCTTTCAAGCCGAGTTAACTGAGTGTCTACCTCGTAAATCAACAAAATAACACTGAAAAGAACCAGGCAAATCATAACAATATCAAAGTTTGATTTAATCCTGCTATCCGGAT
>JBAXUR010000249.1:0-2316 GCA_037129595.1 Methylococcaceae bacterium
AGAGGAATAATACGGGGAATCGCTTCTTTTGCGTCTAATTGCCCTAATACGTCTAGTGCGGCATTGCGTACATAGGGTTCGCTATCTTTCAAAAGAGGCGTAATGCTGGAAATGGCTCTTTCTTCTGCCAAGCTTTGCAATAGTTGTAATAGGGATGATTTGCTGTTGCTTGCATTATTTTGTGAGTTTTTGCTGCCTTTGTCGTCCTTCTTTCCTGTCAAACATTTCTTTTCAGACCCGGAAGAGCGATGAGTACAGTCTTGGGTTTGTTCAGCTTGAGCCGTATGATTTACTAAAATCAAGATCATGGAAAAAATAAAATAAAGTATTACTTTCATAAATAAGGAGCTGTTTTAATAGGTGGCTTAGGTTGGAAATAATACACCTCATGGGACGCTAAAAATTGCTTTTAGCAAAGTGGCGAGGCATTTGTTTTAGTGACTGACTAAAAAACGAAAAACGGGGTTCAGGTCTTGGAATGTATCATCTTTATAAAATTGCTTGATTTCAGGTGTTCAAATAATTTCCATTGGCCCAATAGTATTACTGATGACTGATTTTGTCGAGTATGGCCGCTCTTAGTATAGCATTCAGATGACTTTGATAGCCGTCAATGCCTATAAACCCTGCTCTGAGGCTGGTTATATTCACTTTATATTATTTGACCACCGTCATTTTCAAGTTATATTAGCAAGTTATCAAACTACCGTTCGAATCGTTAAAATAGGAGCTTATATGCACGCATTAAAAAAACAACTAAAACAAAATATGACGTTGATTGCTTTCAGTATTCTGTTTTCTGCTAATTATGCAATGGCAGCAACAGACTTAACAGCGCAAGAAAATTTTGTCAAAGCGCGTATAAAGAGTTATCAGCAAGATACAGATCACGCAGTCCATTTGCAACCGGTCGATAAAAGCCTGGAATTTCATGGTATTTTTTATGGTTATCTCCCTTGCAATGATTGTAACGGGATTAAATCAACGCTGTCTTTAAAACAAAATAATAATTATCTGCTGGTAACCCAACCCGCCAAAGAATCTTCAAGGGAGTATTACGAGAAAGGAAAATATAGTTGGAATGATGAAACTCATACTGTTGTTTTAACACCGCGTAACGAATCAAACACACGGCAATATCTTATTAAAGATGAAGGCACACTTGTTCTGCTTAACACGGATGGAAAGCAGATGAAGGGCGATAAGGACGATAGCTATTTTTTGCGTAGGAGTGATATGGTAAAGGCGCGTGAGATACACATGCACTAAGATAAAGGTGTACGACTTAATGAAGCGTTGCTTTAGCACCGCAAGTGTCAGCCGTTACCAGGATGAATGATTGGAAAGCAACTCGTCTTTCAATTTATTGAGAATCTTGTGAGAAGGGTAGAAAATACGGTGGTCTTGCGAGATCACATTGTCCTGCCAAGGCCGCCTTTTTTATCAGCAAAATAAAATAATGACCTTAGGATGTTTTGTGCCTTATTTGAGGGCTGTAAATTGCACGGGGTTACCCGTTATTTGATATTTCCGGGTGTTGACATGTTTATAGTGAACTAATAGACTGGTCTTTTTAATAGTACCGCCGTTGCCCTTGTGACGCTGGGTATACCAAAATTCAAAACCAGATTTATGATTATCACGCCAGAAATAATCGGCTATATAGCCGCTAGCTTAACGACAGCCTCTTTTTTACCTCAAGCTATTTTAACGATAAAAACCAAAGACACGGAATCCCTTTCGTTGAGCATGTACAGTCTGTTTACAGCGGGCGTGTTTTTTTGGCTTATCTACGGCGTTTATATCTCCGATAAAGCGATTATTTTTGCCAACTCAATTACCTTGGTATTGGCCGCATCGATTCTGCTTTTTAAGATTTATAATGTATTGTTCAAAAACGGTTAGTTGATAGTCCATGGTTTGTTAAACTCAACCGCCTCATTAAAAAAACGATAATTATTTTGCCCCCCTTTTTGAAAAAGAGGGGTTAGGGGCCAATGTCGTTAAGTTAAGCGCCTCTTGGCAAGATAAACCGTTGGCTGAGCGGAGTCGAAGCCGGCAAAATCGCTTCGACTCCGCTCAGCCAACGGCTTAACTTAATGGCAGTGGGTTAGTGGCGATTTTTAAAATAAATCCCCTCACTGCGTAAAAATAATTTATTGGCATGATAACCACCAACGGAGATATGAAGAATGACTAATAAAGTGTCCTTGACCCAGTTCATTATTGAGCAACAGCGGGGTTTGCCGGAAGCATCAGGCACGTTTACGCTGTTGCTGAATAATATTGTGACCGCCTGTAAAGAAATATCGCACT